>NZ_JBHYJB010000012.1:0-216702 GCF_042740175.1 Streptomyces sp. NPDC059009
TTCGACCGATCGTTCGGCTGCGGGCCGTCGTCGACCAACCGTCCAGCCGCAGGCCGTCTTCAGCCCATCACCCGGCCGCGAACCGCCTTCGACCGATTGTCCGGCTGCGGGCCGTCGTCGCCCGATCGTTCGGCTGCGGGCCGTCGTCGACCAACCGTCCAGCCGCAGGCCGTCTTCAGCCCATCACCCGGCCGCGAACCGCCTTCAGCTGGTCGCCTGCCTGCAAGCCACCCTCAGCCAATCGTCCCCCTGGCGAGCCACCTTCGACCGACCGTCCAACTGCAGGCCAACTTCAGCCCGTCACCCGGCCGCGAACCGCCTTCGACCGCCTGCCTTCGACCGCCTGCCTGCCACCTTCAGCTGGCCGACCGGCTGCAAGCCGTCTTCATCCAATCGCCTTGTCTGCGGGCAGCCTTCAGCCGATCGTGCGGCTGCAGGCCATGTTCAGCTGGTCCCCCTCTACAGGCCGCCCTCGGCCAGCCGCCCGCCTGCGGGCCGTCCTCAGCCGGTCGCCGGGCTGTGGGCCGCCCCCGGCCGGTCGCTCGTCCGCCTCAGGCCGTCTTCTCGGCCCACCCTTCCCCGCCGCCCGCCCGCCCGGCCTGGCCGCCCCTCCGGCGCGGGGACGGGCCCCTTCAGCCTCGGGGGGGGGTGCCTTTCAGCCCGTCCGGCGGTTGAGGACGAGGCCGTTCAGGCCGATGGGGGGTCTGGGGGCGCAGCCCCCAGGAGGGTGCGCCAGGGGCGACGGAGTTGCCGGATCGGGAAGGGGCGGGGTTGGGGAAGAAGCCCCCGGCAGGGGTGAACGTCAAGCCGGAGGGGCTGACGGGGTGGGCCGTCGTGGTGGGCGCGCGAAGCAGCAGTCGCCGCACAGGCCGCCGGCCGGACAGCGGTAGTAGAGGCAGCAGCTGCGGCGGCGGAAGGCCGTTGCCGAGCGGGTGCCGGTCGGGCGGAGGTCGGGGTGGGCGAAGAGCTCGGTGGTGAGCTCTTCGGCGCGCACGGACACCTCCGGACGACCCATCCGCCTGGCCCAGGCGTCGAGTTCGCGAACCGCACCCGCGAGCGCAGACCCCGCGTTGCCCCAGAGGAGTCGGGGCGAGATGTGGTGGCGGGCGCGGAGTGCGGTGGAGAGCGGCTCCAAGTGGGAGTGCTGGATGGCCTGTTGGATGTGCGCCGCGTCGGCCGTGTGCGTGGGGGTGTCCGGTGGCAGCCAGAGGTCGTCGGGTGACATGGCGTCCGGGTCCCAGCGCAGGAGTTCCGGGGAGAGGTCGGGCACGCGGCCGTAAAGAGCCGCGCAGCCGAGCGCCACCGACCAGAGGCGCGCCGCGAGGCCGAGCTGGGCCACCGAGACCGCGATCCGCGCCTCGGGAGCCCCCAGGCGCTCGGCGACCTTGGTCACGCGGAAGGTGAGGGGGTCCTGGTCGGCGCCTGAGCGGGGGTTCGGAGCCGTCGCGTACGCGGCCGCCAGGGACACCGGCCCCGCACCCTCCGTGAGCGGAGCCGTGCGCAGCGCGAAGAAGCCGCCCACCGACGCCAGCTCCGCCAGGTCGGACGCCGTCAGGCCGGGAAGGGGATCGCGGGTCGTCACGGGAGAAGTACAGCAAGTGGCCGGACCCGGGTCGTACTTGGGGTCCACCGCCCAGGGGAGGAGCCGGGGCCGGTCGTACTCCATCGGTAGTAGGAGTCAATGAGTGCTCAGGGACGACGACGTGAAGCCTTTCACGCGACATCGTGGTGAACATGGAATCCGACCGTTCGCCGCAGCGGGCCCAGCCGGCGCCCCGCCCGTCGAGGAGCACGTCATGAGTGCCCTCGCGCTGTCCGTGCTGGTCTCCCTGATCTCCGCGGTGGCGTACGCGGGCGGGGCGATCCTGCAGGAACGGGTCGCGGTGACGACACCGGAGAGCTCGCGCTACGCACCGCTGCGCCGCGCCGCCTGGTGGTCGGGCGTCTCGCTGAACGGCGTGGGCGCCGTCCTGCACGTGGTGGCCCTCGCCTACGGTCCGCTCAGCCTGGTGCAGCCGCTCGGCGCGCTCACGATCGTCTTCGCGCTGCCGATGGCCGCGTTCTTCGTACGGCGCCGGGCCGGTGCCGCCGCCTGGCGCGGCGCGATCATGGCGACCGTGGGCCTGGCGGGCCTGCTGTCGCTGACGTCGGCCGCCGATCCGGACGCGCCGTCGTTCACGCAGTCCCTGGACAGCGCTGAGCGCGTCGTGGTCGCCCTCGTGACGGCGGGCGGCGTGGTGGCCCTGATGGTGGCGGCCCGCGCCGTGCACCGGCACCCCGCGGTGCGCAGCATGCTGCTCGCCGGGGCGGCGGGCGTCGCGTTCGGCATCGCCTCGGTGTTCACGAAGACGGTGGCGGTCGACTGGGACGCGCACGCGCCGCTCGCCCGGCAGGCGCCCAGTCTCGCCGTCATCGCCGTGCTCGCCGCGGCGGGCGTGCTCCTTTCGCAGGCTTCGTACCGGGGCGCGGGTCTTGCCGCCCCGCTGTCGACGGTGACCGTCGTGAACCCGGTGGTCGCCGCGGTCGTCGGTCTCACACTGTTCGGCGAAACCTTCCGCTACGGCACGGCGGGCACCGTCCTCGCCCTGGGCTGCGGTGTGGTCGCCGCGGGCGGTCTGATCCTCCTCACGACGGAGCGGCTCACCTCCGAGCGCCGCACGGCCGAGCAGCTCGCCGCCGGGCGCCCCGACGCCGCCTCGCGCGGCACGGGCGAGCTTCCCGGCATGCCCGCCCAGCCGAGTCGTTCCACGCGCCCCCTGAGCCCCGGCGGACCCGCCGCGCGCCCGCCCCGCCGGCCCGGGATCGGCCACCACCGTGAGCGGATCGGCGGCGGCATGCGATGAGTTTCCCGGGGTGCGGCCGTCTTACGTGGTGACGACCATGGAAGACGGAGGGACAGCCATGACACGCACACGGGAAACGGGCGCGGGCGCCGCACTCGACAAGGAGTTCACCGCCGTCCTGCGCAAGAGCCCCGCGCAGGGCGGCTGGACGTATCTGGTCTGGCCGGAATCAGTCGCCTTCTTCGGCACCCGGGGCCTGGTGAAGGTCCGGGGCACCATCGACGGGCAGCCGTTCCGCAGCTCCTTCATGGCTCTGGGCGACGGCACGCACAAGCTCCCCGTCAAGGCCGAGCTGCGCAAGGCCATCGGCAAGGGGCCGGGCGACACCGTGACCGTACGGCTGGAGGAGCGCCTGGGGCGGGGTTGAGCCCTCCCTTCCGTCTCGCCTGGAGCAGGGTCGAGCCCTCGCCCTCCCTCCCGGCTCCCGCGCCGCGGTCTAGAAGGACACCCCGTGCGCCCGCAGATACGCCAGCGGGTCCACGTCCGCGCCGAACGCGGGGCCCGTCCGTATCTCGAAGTGGAGGTGCGGCCCCGTGCTGTTGCCCGTGGAGCCGGAGCGGGCGATGCGCTGGCCCGCGACCACCTTCTGCCCGGCCTTCACGCTGAGCGCCGAGAGATGGCCGTACTGGCTGTACCGGCCGTCGCCGTGCCGGATGATCACCTCGTAGCCGTAGCTCCCGGCCCAGCCCGCCGAGACGACCTGGCCCGAGGTGACGGCCTTGACGGAGGTGCCGGTGGCGACCGGGAAGTCGACGCCCGTGTGGTAGCCCTTCGACCAGGAGCCGCCCGCCGCGCGGTACGGGGTGCTGGGCGAGGCGGAGACGGGGGCCGTGTAGGCGTGGCTGGAGGCGGGCCTGGCCTTCGACTTCTGGGCCCGCTCCTTGGCGGCGCGTTCCTTGGCCGCCTTCTCCTTCGCGGCCCGCTCCTTCGCCGCCCTGGCTTCCTTGGCCTCCTTGGCGGCCTTCTCCCGCGCCTCGCGCTCCTTCGACTCCTTGGCCTGCTTGGCGCGTTGGGCCTGCTTCGTCCGCTCCTCGTGCGTCGGGAGCTTCTTGCCGCGCGCGTCACGGGAGTCACGGGAGTCGCGCGCGTCCGACGTGTGCCCGCTCTTGTCGCGCTGCGGGGCCGGTGCGCGCACGGTGAGGCGCTGGCCGGGGGTGATCAGGTCCGGGTCGGCGCCCACGGTGCGGCGGTTGGTCTCGTAGAGGCGCTGCCAGCCGCCCGGGACGCGGCGCTCCTCGGCGATGCCGGAGAGGGTGTCGCCGTGCACGACCGTGTACATCTGGGCGGTGCCCGCCGTGGACTGCGGTGTGACCTCGGGCTTGACGTCCTTGACGGCGCGCTTCGGGGGCGCGGGGGTCTTCGGCACGGCCTTCGCCGTGCGGGTCTGCGTCGTGCGCTCGCCGCCCATGGGGTTGATGCCGGGGGCGTCGCCGCCGCGGGTCAGGCCCGCCTTGCCGGAGCAGACCGGCCAGGCACCGGGGCCCTGAGACTTGAGGACCTTCTCGGCGACGGCTATCTGCTGGTCCTTGGTGGCCAGGTCGGCACGGTGCGCATAGGCGCGGCCGCCGTACGCCTCCCAGGTGGACTGGGTGAACTGGAGGCCGCCGTAGTAGCCGTTGCCGGTGTTGATGCTCCAGTTGTTGGTCGACTCGCAGGCCGCCACCTTGTTCCAGGTGTCGACGTCCGCGGCGTGTGCGGAGCCCGCGCCGATGAGGGGGAGCGCCATTCCGGCGCCGCCCGCCGTGACGGTCAGGGAGGCGCGGTTGATGCGACTCTGCTGGTATCGGCGGTGCCGACCACGTACGGCCATGGGAGCCCCCTCAGACACACACACGTCAGACACACGACGGGCGGCAAGCTAGCCGGTGTGCCCCAGCCATGACAAGAGCCGTGCGCCGAGGGGGTGTTCAGCAGTGGCCGGAACCCGACCGTCAGGGATGGCCGGCCGGGCGTCCCGGACTCACTCCCTCAAGTAGCCCGGCAGCCAGCGGAGTTGGACCTCCCGCTGGAAGGGGCCGCCGCCCTCGTGGTCGTTGAAGGAGTAGACCTCCATGGACCGCTCGGCGCCCGCGTACGCGTTGAAGGCGGCGAAGACGGTGGAGGGCGGGCAGGTCTCGTCCTGCAGCGCCGCGGAGAACAGGGCGGGGGCGCGGCCGCGGGCGGCGAAGTGCACGCCGTCGAAGTACGAGAGGGTCCTGAACACCTGCTCGTCGGCGCCCCGGTGGCCGCGCAGATACAGGGCGATCTCCTTGTACGGGTGCCGCTCGGTGAGCGTCGCGGCGCGCGGGAAGTCGCACAGGAACGGCACGTCGGGGGCGATCGCGGCGAGGTCCGGCACCAGGCCGCCGACGGCGATGGTCAGGCCGCCGCCCTGGCTGCCGCCGAGCGCCGCGACCCGGCCCGCGTCGACCAGCGGATGGGACCGGGCCGCCTCGACGGCCCGCACGGCGTCGGTGTAGACGCGCCGGTAGTAGTACGCGTGCGGGTCCTCGATGCCGCGCGTCATGAAGCCCGGGTACGCGGGCCCGCTGCCGGCCGGGTCCGGGGTGTCGCCGGGCCGGTCCCCCGAGCTGCCCTGCCCGCGGGTGTCCATCACGAAGTGCGCGAACCCGGCCGCCGCCCACAGCAGATGCGTGTGCGCGAGCCCGCGGCCGCCCCCGTACCCGATGTACTCGACGACGGCGGGCAGCGGCGCATGCGTCCCCGCGGGCAGGATCAGCCAGCCCTTGACGGGGTGGCCGCCGAAGCCCGCGTAGGTGACGTCGAAGACGTCGACGCCGGTCAGCGGTGTCTCTACGGGGTCGAAGCACGGGTCGAGGTCGTGTGCGCGCGCCTCCGAAAGGGTCGTCTCCCAGAAGGCGTCGAAATCATCCGGTTCGGTCAACTTCGGCCGGTACCGGCGCAGTTCGTCGAGCGGAAGGTCGAAATGGGGCACGGGCGGCTACTCCTTCGGACACAGTGTCGGGAAGTCATGGTGGCCAGCGGGGCGATACTGACGACCGGACCTGGCAAGGTCCACCACTTCGGAACGATTTCTCTTCCCGCCCATTCCGGAACGACGTGCACTAGAACGCCATAACCGATAGCCGACAACCGACGGCAGTAACGACCCAGGAGCCACAGGCATGAGCAGCAGCACCTCAGCCCAGATCGGTGTCACGGGACTCGCGGTCATGGGCCGCAACCTCGCCCGTAACTTCGCCCGCAACGGCTACACCGTCGCCCTGCACAACCGCACCGCGGCCAGGACCCACGCCCTGGTCGAGGAGTTCGGGAGCGAGGGCGCGTTCATCGCGGCCGAGACGGCGAAGGAGTTCGTCGCGGCCCTGGAACGACCGCGCCGACTGGTGATCATGGTCAAGGCGGGCGAGCCGACGGACGCGGTGATCCAGGAGTTCGCGCCGCTGCTCGAGCCCGGCGACATGATCGTGGACGGCGGCAACGCGCACTTCGCGGATACCCGGCGGCGCGAGCGCGAACTGCGCGAGCAGGGCATCCACTTCGTCGGCACGGGCGTGTCGGGCGGCGAGGAGGGCGCGCTGCTCGGCCCGAGCATCATGCCGGGCGGCTCCGAGGAGTCGTATGCCGCGCTCGGCCCGATGCTGGAGAAGATCTCCGCGAAGGCGAAGGACGGCGCGCCCTGTGTGACGCACGTCGGCCCGGACGGTGCGGGGCACTTCGTGAAGATGGTGCACAACGGCATCGAGTACGCGGACATGCAACTGATCGCGGAGGCGTACCAGTTGCTGCGCGATGTCGCCGGGTACTCCCCCGCGCAGATCGCGGACATCTTCCGCACCTGGAACACCGGCCGTCTCGACTCGTATCTGATCGAGATCACGGCGGAGGTCCTCTCCCACGTGGACGCGGCCACCGGCAAGCCGTTCGTGGACGTCGTCCAGGACCAGGCCGAACAGAAGGGCACCGGCCGCTGGACCGTGCAGATCGCGCTCGACCTGGGCGTGCCGGTGTCCGGCATCGCGGAAGCGGTGTTCGCCCGCTCCCTCTCCGGCCACACCGCGCTGCGCGCCGCGTCCCGCCACCTGACGGGCCCGACCGCACAGCCCCTCTCCCAGGAGGCGGCCGCGCGCTTCGCCGACCAGGTCGAACAGGCCCTGTACGCCTCGAAGATCGTCTCGTACACGCAGGGCTTCCACGAGATCGCGGCGGGCAGCGAGGAGTACGGCTGGGACATCGACCTGGGCCAGGTCGCCTCTATCTGGCGCGGCGGCTGCATCATCCGGGCGGCCTTCCTGGACCGCATCCGCGCCGCGTACGACGCCCGTGCCGACCTGCCGAGCCTGCTCTCGGACGCGGACTTCGCCCAGGAGATCGCGGCCGCGCAGGACGACTGGCGCGCGGTCCTGGCCGCCGCGACCCAGCAGGGCGTGCCCACGCCGGGCTTCTCGGCGGCGCTCGCGTACTACGACGCGCTGCGCGCCGGGCGGCTGCCCGCCGCCCTCACGCAGGGCCAGCGGGACTTCTTCGGTGCGCACACCTACCGGCGCACGGACCGCGAGGGCTCGTTCCACACGCTGTGGGGCGGGGACCGCTCCGAGGTCTCCACGGACTGAGCCCCGACGGGCTCAGCCCAGCGGTGACGGCTGCGGCTCCGGTTCCGGTACGGGATCGGGGCCCGGCGGCTTCGGGATGGGTGACGGTGAGGGCTGCGGGACCGGGTCCGGGGGCAGCGGGTCCGGGACGGGCGGGCCGCCGGGGTCGGGGCCGGGGCCCGGTGTGGGCCCGGGCGGGACGGGGTCGGGGAAGGGGCTCGTCATGGCGGGTGCCTCCCGCGGGTCGGAGGGCCGGGTCACCGGCCGGTCGTTCCACTCTCTCCCGCCTCGCGTGCCCGCGCCCGCCGAGTCCACGCGTTGTTCTTCTCCCCGATCCCGCCCCTTCCCGAATCCGCGACTCCGTCGCCCTGGGGCGCCCGTCCTGGGGCTGCGCCCCTAGACCCCCGATCGGCCTGAACGGCCTCGTCCTCAAGCGCCGCGGCCCACCCGCCCATAGGGATAGCCCGTCCGGCGCTTGAGGACGAGCCGCGTCAGCGGCGATACGGGTGCCCCAGGGCCGACGGAGTCGGCGGATTCGGGAAGGGGCGGGATCGGGGAAAGAACCGCCGGAGGCCCCCTCACACCAAGCGGGCCACCCCGCTCAGCCCCAGCCGCGGGCTGGCGAGAACCGGCACCCGGGTCGTGACCCGGCCCACCGCCTCCGCCATCGACGCCTGCGCCAGCAGCACCGCATCGACGCCCCCGGCCACCGCATCCACCGCCCCCGCGACAAGCCCCAGATAGCCCTCCTGGTCCCCCGCCTCGAAGCACTCCCAGGCCCCCGGGACCACGACGGTACGGACATCCGCGGCCCGGCCCGCCCGCGCCGCCTCCTCCTCGACGAGCGCGACCGTCGGCGCGAGCGTGCTCTCCACCGTGGCGACCACGGCGACGGCGGGGCCCTCGGCGACCGCGGCGGCCGCCATGGGCCGGTCGACGCGCAGGACGGGCACTCCGACGGCGGCGGCCCGCGCCTCCGCGACGCCGCCGATCGTGGAGCAGGTGCACAGCACGGCGGCCGCCCCCGCGGCGGCCTCGGCGAGCGCCGCCTCGACGGCGTCGCCGACGGCCTCGGGGCCCTCGACGCGGGCCCGGGCCAGGAGCGTCTCGTCGACGTGGTGGCGCAGCGTGAGGGCGGGGTGGTCGCGCTCGCGCAGCGCCTCGAAGACGGGGATGTGCACGGGTGAGGTGTGCAGCAGCGCGAGGACGGGGGCAGGGGCGGTCGCCGGGTCCGTGTGCACGATGAGTTCCTCTTCCGTGATTCCGCGATTGCGTGATTCCGTGATCGCCATGCGGCGTCCCCTTCAGGGCACGGCGGGACGAGCTCTATCACGGTCGCGGAGACGCGCTCCGGCGTGCCCAGCATGCGGGCGGGCGGGGCGCGCTCAGTGAGCTCAGCGGGCCGCCGACGCGCTCACCACGCGGTCGGGTCCGACTTCACCTTGTCGAGGGCGGCGCGCAGCAGCTCGGGCGGGGCGGCGGGTGCCTCGTCGGGGTGCTTCTCGGCCCACTTCACGACGTACGGGCACAGGGGCACGACGTCGAGGCCCTCGCGGGCGGCCGTCGCGTACAGCTCGCGGGCGAGGCGCCCGGCGATGCCCTGGCCCTCGTGCGCGGGCAGGACCTCCGTGTGGACGGGGACGAGGGCGGCCGCGGGGGTGTCCAGCGTGAAGTACACGATCTGGCCCACCACTTGGGGCTCATTGCCGGCCGGTCCGTCCCCGTGCGCCCGGGTCTGTGTCTGTGTCTGCGCCGGTGCCAGCGCCTCCAGGACGCCTCGGGCCCGGTCGTCCCGGATGACGATGCCGCCGTCGGTCTCACTCATGGGTCTCACCCATCGGCTGCTCGGGGCGGCACCGCCCTCCGTCGTACGGCTAGGAGGCGGGCACCGCCTGCGGGCTGCGCGCCATGTCGTCGGCGCCCGGTACCGGGGCGGAGGCGTCGGCGCCGAGCGCGACGACGCGGTTGCCCTCGTCGACGTGCACGACCCGGGGCCGCAGCGCGCGGGCTTCGGCGTCGTCGACCTGGGCGTAGCTGATGATGATGACCCTATCCCCGGGGTGGACGAGGTGCGCGGCCGCTCCGTTGATGCCGATGACGCCGCTGCCCCGCTCGCCCTCGATGGTGTACGTCTCCAGGCGCGCGCCGTTGGTGATGTCGACGATGTGGACGAGCTCGCCGGGCAGCAGATCGGCGGCGTCGAGGAGGTCCGCGTCGATGGTCACGGAGCCGACATAGTGCAGGTCGGCCTGGGTGACCGTGGCGCGGTGGATCTTGGACTTGAACATGGTGCGCAGCATGAGGCACTCCTGAAAGTAGGCTCCCTGCCCGCGTCAGTGCAGGTCAAGGGCTGTCGGTCAGGGTACAGCGTCACCCGGATCGGGCGACGTGCCGTGGGCCGCCCAGTCCGAGGGTTGCCTCCAGGAGCGTTCCGGGTCCCGGGAGGAGACGGGCATGACGATCACCAGTGCCGCGCAGCCGCTCGTGGGCCGGCTCGTCCAGCAGCTCGTGCACGTCAACATCCTCGACATGGCGACACGGCTCGCGGCGCAGGCGTTTCTGGCGGCCCTGCCCATGCTCATCGCCGTGGCCTCGTTCGCCCCCGCGGCCGTGGAGCGTGAACTGCTGCGGTCGGTGCGGACGTTGATGGGGTCGGGCGGGCCCGTGGTGGCGCAGGTCGAGGCGGTGAACCGGGGCGAGGACGTCGCCGCGCACAGCTGGGGGGCGGCGGGGGTCCTGGTCGCGCTGCTGTCCGCGACGGCCTTCACCCGCGCCCTGCAGCGCCTGTGCGAGCGCTCCTGGCACCTGCCCCGCTCCGGGGTCCGGCTCACCGCCTGGCGCTGGGCGGTGTGGCTGCTCGTGTGGATCGTGATGCTGGTGGTGCAGGGCATGCTGCGGCGGGCCTTCGGGGCCGGCGCGATCCTGGGCGTTCCCCTGCAGTTGGTGGCCGCGGTCCTGATGTGGTGGTGGACCCAGCATCTGCTCCTCGCCGGGCGGGTGCGGTGGCTGCCGCTGCTGCCGGGGGCCGTGCTGACCGGTGCGGGCGTGGTGCTGTTCTGCGGCGTCTCGGGGCTGTGGCTGCCGCGCGCGCTGCGGCTGAGCGTGGAGCGGTACGGGGCGCTCGGCTCCGTGTTCACGGTGCTGTCCTGGCTGATCGTGTTCTTCACCGTCGTCGTGTTCGGTGTGGCCGTCGGGCGGATGCTCGCGCAGGAGGAGTTCCTGCGGCGGCGGCTCGGCCCGGCGGCCCCGCCCTCCCCCGAGCGCACTGCGGCTCCCGGGGCGCTCTCCCGCCTCCCGGGCTCCCCCGACGTCCCCAAGTCACCTTGATCGCCTGATCACTCCGAGGAGGCCGCCGTCACCCGGCCCGTCCGCACCGCCGCCGCCAGCGCCCGGTGGTCCCTCTCGTTCTGGTCGGCGTAGGACTCCGCGAAGCGCGCCACGGCCTGGTCGAAGACGTCGGAGCGGCCCAGGTAGGCGGCGATGGCGATGCGGTCGCCGGAGCGGGCGTGGGCGCGGGCCAGTGTCAGCCCGCAGGTGCGGGCGAAGAGCCGCATGACGTCAGGGTTCATCGTCTCGGCCTGCGGGATGGCCTTCCAGTCCCGCAACTGCCGTATGTAGAAGTCGCGTTCGCGGCCGTCGAGGCCCTCGACCCGCTCCCAGCCGAGGAACATGTCGCCGGCCGCCTGCATCAGCCGCTGCCCGGCGACGACCCGCTCCCCCTGGTTGAGGTGGCCGCTCTGCCCCGCGAACTCCGCGAGCACCGATGTCTGCGCCTCCTTGGCCTGGAGCAGCAGCGGGTCCCGGTCGTCGCGGCCGAGCAGCAGGATGATCCAGCAGCGGGTGCCCACGCTGCCCACGCCGACGACCTTCCGCGCCATGTCGACCACCCGGTACTGGGCGAGCAGGGCCCGCCGGTCGGCGGGGAGCGTGCGCGCGTACCGGTCGATGAGCTCCCTCAACTGCTGTTCCAGCTGCTTGCGTTCGACCCCGGGGAGGAAGTCGTCGAGGGGGGTCACCAGGGGCGGGTCGGGGGTGAGGCGCAGCTCCCCGTCGACGGTCCGGGCCAGCTTCTCCAGGGCCTGCAGGTGGTCGCGGGTGCGGGCCTTGACGAGGGCGCGGGACAGACGGCGGCGCGACCGCGCGTCCAGGCGGGCGGACAGGCTCGCGTAGAGGTCGTCCGCGTTGATGCGCGCGTACCAGACGTCGAGCGTGCGCATCGCGGCGAACTCCGCCATCGACGTCCGGTACGAGCGGACCGCCGCGCGCACCACGCGGGCGCGCTCGCCGCGGCTGAAGCCGTTGGCGCGCGCGGCGATGACGAGGCTGGCCGCGAGCCGCTTGACGTCCCACTCCCAGGGGCCGGGGAGCGTCTCGTCGAAGTCGTTGACGTCGAACATCAGGTGCCGCTCCGGTGACGCGAGCAGCCGGAAGTTCAACATGTGGGCATCGCCGCAGAGTTGGGCCCTCAGGCCGCTGGCGGGTGTGGTGGCGAGGTCGGTCGCCATGAGTGCGGCGGCTCCCCGGTAGAAGCGGAACGGCGACTCCAGCATGCGCCCGTACCGGATCGGCACGAGGTCCGCGACCCTGCTCGCCGACTGGCGCTCGAGCACGTCGACCGGGTCCGGGCGGTCCGGGCCCGGCGCGAACTCGGCGTGGGCCGAGCGCGGGGCCCGGGACCGGGCGGCGCGGCCCAGGGCGGCCCTCTCCCGTGCGCCGAGGTGCCGGCTCGCCGTCCCGGCTTCGGCCTCGGTCTGTGTCTCGGCCTGCGTCTCGGTCTGCGTCTCGGTCTCTGGCCCTGTCATGGCACGCTCCCTCGCTGTCCCTCGCTGCGGCAGGGACTCTGGTCACCGCCCGGCCGCTCGGCGTCACCCCGCCGGTGTGAGGTCGCCTTCCAGGGGTGAGGTCCGGCCCGGCCCCGGGCCCGAGACTCCGGGGCATGGAATCGACGATGCGTGGACAGCGTTGGCTGGCCCGTGCGTCCCTGGCCGCTGCCGCCGCCGCGGTGCTGGTCCTCGGCGTGTTCGCGGGCGTACGGACGTTCGGGCTGCTCGGGGTGGGGCTCGTGGGGGTGGCGGTCACGGCCGCCGCGGTGTGGTGGGTGCTCAGCAGGCGGGGGGTGCTGCGGCTGCTCGCGGTGGTGCTCGCGCTGGCCGCGCCGGTGTGGGTGGTCGTGGAGTTCACCCGGGCCCGGCTCCTGTGGGTGGTCCTGGTCTCCGCCGCGCTGTGGCTGCTGGCGGCGGGCACCGGTCGGGCCGCCCTGGCCACCCGTGCGCCCGCCTCCCCGATGCCGGAGCACCCGGCCCCGGCGTTCCGCCACCCGGTGCTGATCATGAATCCGCGGTCGGGCGGCGGCAAGGTGCGACGGTTCGAACTGCGGGAGCGGGCCAGTGCGTTGGGGGCCGAGGTGGTGTGCCTGGAGTGGCGGGAGGAGACCGATGTCGCGTCCCTCGCCCGCAAGTGTGCGGCCGAGGGCGCCGATCTGCTCGGGGTCGCGGGCGGCGACGGCACCCAGGCCCTGGTCGCCGAGGTCGCCGCCGCCCTCGACCTGCCGTTCCTGGTGATACCGGCGGGCACCCGCAACCACTTCGCGCTCGACCTGGGCCTGGACCGGGACGACCCGGCGCGGGCCCTGGACGCCCTGCACGACGGGGTGGAGCTGCGGGTGGACCTCGGGCGCGCGGGCGGGCGGCCCTTCGTCAACAACGTGTCGTTCGGCGCGTACGCGGAGGTCGTGCAGAGCCCCTCGTACCGGAACGACAAGACCCGCACCACGCTGGAGCTCCTGCCCGAACTGCTCGCGGGCCACCGCGGCGCGCGGCTCACGGCGCGCGCCGGGGAGTACGCCTTCACCGATCCGCAGGCGCTGCTGGTGAGCAACAACCCTTACGGGACCAGGGACATCGCCGGGCTCGGCCGCCGCACCCGCCTGGACACCGGCACCCTCGGCTGCGTCGGGGTGCGGGTGACGAACGCGGCGCACGCCACGGGACTGCTGCGCGGCAAGCGGTCCGCGGGGCTGGTCCGGGCGACGGCGGCCTCCGTGCTCGTCGACGCCGACCAGGAGTGGATCCCGGTCGGCCTCGACGGGGAGGCCGTCCGCATGCGCGTGCCGGTGCACTGCGAGGTGCGGCCGCGGGTCCTGCGGGTGATCGTGCCCCGGAACCGGCCGGGCACGTACCGGGAGCGCCCGACGCTCGACTGGCGCCGGCTCGGCAGGCTCGGGCTGTCCTCGGGGCGGCGGAAGGCGTAGTCGGCGCCTGCGCCTGCTACATCGGCGCCCCGTACGCCTTGTGCGCCTCGCGGTGGCCGTATGTGGTCAGGGACCAGATCACCACGATGTCGAGGATGATGATGATCGCCGACCACACCGGGTAGTAGGGCGTGAAGAAGAAGTTCTCCAGGGCGCTGAAGCCCGCGACGAGGATGCCGACGGCGCGGGCCCAGGTGCGGCCGGAGAAGAGGTTCATCGCCGCCGCGACCATCACGACGCCGGTGATCATCTGCACCCAGCCGCGGCCGTTCACATCGAAGTCGAAGGCGTAGTCGTCCTGTGCTTGGTAGAAGTTTTCGTTGAGGATCCCGGCGAGTCCGGCGATCGCGTTGTAGCCGCCGACGATGCCCATGACGCACGCGGCGAAGACGACTCCGCCGAGGGAGACGGGGCTGATGTGCGGCTGCGGTTCGGGCGTGTTGGACCGGGTCCGGTCCGGCGAGGTCTGCTCAGCCATGACGAACCTCCTCCTCGGTGAACCCCGAGCATCGGTGAACCCCGAGCATCGCGCCCGGCCCGGCCCCACCGGGTCACCCACAAGGGATGAGCCGCCCCCAGGTAAAGGCCGTATAAAAACTCGGCCGACAAGCGTCTACCCCTGGACGAGGCCGCCCTTCCACCGTGGAGAGGTGATGCCCTGCACAAGGGGAGGTGAGGGGCATGCCCGCGGTGGTGTGCACGCGAACGATCCACCGCTCGGGGGCGGACGGGCACCTGTCGGTCCTGCACGAGCGGCTGCGCTCCCTGAACTCCGGGGCCGATGCCGCGGACGCGACCATGACGACCTGCCTCATGTGGGTCGCCGGGGCCCTGGTGCGGATCGCGGGGGACGTGGCGGATCCCCGGTGCGCGGGCGCGCTGGTCGACGAGGCCGCGGCGGTGCTGGCCTCGGTGCCGGCCAACGGCGACCGTGCGCCGCGCCCGGCACACCCGGCCCCCACGCTGACGAATCGTCAACTCGTCGTGCTGCGACGGCTCCAGGCGTCCGTACCGCTGCGGCAGATCGCGAGCGAGCTGTACATCTCGCACAACACCGTCAAGAGCCATGTGCGGGCCGTGTACCGCAAGCTCGGCGCGTCCTCCCGGGACGAGGCCGTGCGCCACGCCCGCGAGCTGGACCTGCTCTAGCGGCCTCAGTCCCGCTGCGAGGCCCCATGCCCCCGGTGAGGCCCCAGCAGCCCTAACGACCTGCGCCCTGCCCCGCGCCGGTCAACTCGGGCCGCAGCAACTGCAGTTCGCGCGCCCGCCGCACGGCGGCCGAGCGGCGGGTCACCGCGAGCTTCCGGTAGACGCTCTTGAGGTGCGTCTTCACCGTGTTCACGGAGAGATACAGCTCGTCGGCGATCTCCTCGGTGGTCATCATCTGTGCGAGCCGGTCCAGGACGTCGCGCTCCCGGGCGCTCAACTGCTCGGTGGGGGCCGGACGTTCGGGTGGCGGCTCCGATGCGGCCGCGACGGCGCCTCTGCTGCCGTGCGCGTGCCGGGCGGCGCCGAGCAGCGAGGCGCACGCGGGCGTCAGCGTCCGCAGCACCGTGCGGGGCAGCCGCGAGGCGGCCAGCACGTCGCCGAGCGGCGCCGTCGCCGGTCCGCCCCGCTCCACCGCTCCGGTCACCCGCGCCACCAGGCCGCCCACCTCGGCGAGGAACGTGTCCGGCCGACCGCTCAACACGGCCTCGGAGCGCGCGAGTTCCTGCCGTACGCGGCCGAGCTCACCCGCGGCCAGGTCGACCCAGGCGCGGACGAGGTGGAGGGCCGCCTGGGTGGGCTCGGCCAGGGGCCAGGCGAGCAGGGGCGGCTGGGTGGCGTGGGAGGCGAGCTCGTCGGCGGCGCGGAAGCGGCCGCGCAGCGCCTCCAGGAGCGCGAGCTCGACCAGGCACTCCCGGCGCACCGAGCCGATCCCGGCGGCGCCCGCCGCCTTGAGCCCGCCGGTGAGATAGACCTCGGCGGCCTTGAGGCTGCCGGCCCGCAGCTCGCAACTGCCGCGGATGGACAGGGTGAGCGCCGGGATCTCGGGGCGCTGCGAAAGCGACGTCTGCGGCAGCCGCGGGCAGATCGACTCGGCGTCGGCCGCGGCGGCGCGGGCCTCCTGCGGGTCCCGGGAGCGCAGCCGCTCCATGCGGATCATGGCTAGGGCGAGGCGGCCGCGGGCGGCCCGGTCGCCCTCCTCCTCCGGCAGCTCCGCCAGCAGCCCGTCGGCCCGCTCCGTGTACCGGCGGCACTCCGGGTCGTCGCCGCGGGCCCAGGCGACGGCCGCGGCGATCAGCGCGGACTCCAGGCCCGCGGGCACGTCCTCGGGCAGCTGCCGGGGCAGCTCCGCGGTCAGCCGGGTCCGGGTCAGGCCGAGGACCTCGCCGATCGCGAGGCGCTCCACGATCAGGCGCCCGGCCCGCTCCCAGTCGTCCGCCGCGAGGAAGTGCCGTACGGCGTCGGCGAGCAGACCGCGCTCGCCGAGCCAGACCCCGGCCCGGCCGTGCAGCGCGGCGACGCGGCCGGGCGACTCGTGGCGCAGGCAGCGGCGCAGCGCCTCGGCGAACATCGGGTGGCAGCGGTACCAGCCCTGGCCGAGGGGGTGCAGGAAGGAGTTCTCACGGACGAGGGCCGCGAAGCGGCGGCCCGCCTCCGCGCCCGCGACCTCCGCGGCCAGCTCGGCGTTCACGCCGTCCAGCAGGCTGGTGGTGAGCAGCAGCTTGCGCATGGCGGGCGGCTGCAGGTCGAGGACCTCCTCGGCGAGGTAGTCGGCGACGGCCTCGTCGTCGCCGCTGAACTGACCGGCGTAGCGCTCGGGTTCGCCGTGCCGCTCCATGTGCATCGCGGCGAGCCGCAGCCCGGCCGCCCAGCCGTCGGTGCGCCGCCGCAGCTCGCTCACGGCCTGCCGGGGCACGTCGAGGCCGTGCTGGCCGAGGAGTTCGGCCGTCTCCCGGTCGTCGAAGGCGAGGTCGGCGGTGCGCAGTTCGGCGAGGCCGCTGGTGAGCCGGCCGCGGCCGAGGTGCAGCGGCGGATCGCTGCGGGAGAGCACCACCAGGTGCAGGGTGCCCCACGCGTGCCGCAGCAGGCTGCTGACGCCTTCCGCGACCGGGGAGTTGGGCGCGGGCTGGAAGTCGTCGAGGACGAGGGCCACCGGGCCGCCCTGGCGGCCGAGCGCGGCGGAGAGGGCCGCGGCGAGCCGGGGCCCCTCCCAGGTCTCGTCGGGCACCGGCACGTCGAGGCCCGCCGCGCGCAGCGCGCCGATCACCCGGGGCCAGAACACGAAGGAGCGTTCGGCCCGGCCGTCGCAGTCCACCCAGGCGAGCCGGGCGGCGGGCGGACGGGTGTGCGCCCACTCCAGGGCGAGCGCCGTCTTGCCCGCGCCGACGGGGCCCACGACCACCGTGAGCGGGCCGAGGACTCCCCTGGCCAGGCGCTCCGTGAGCCGGGGCCGCGGCACGATCCAGGTGGGCAGCGCGGGGACCGTACCGGCGAGCCGGTCCGGGCCGGGGATGCGAGGGTCTGACCGATCGGCCATAGCGGCACCTCGTTCTCGAAGCAACAATGGTGCGGCTCACCCAAGTCTGGTGCCACCCACGGAAGTTGGAACGAGCCGGGGGCGCCATCTCACCCGGGTGAAGTTCCGGCGTGGGACGGCGCCCCGCACTGTCGCGCTCGCACGTTCTCGCACGCGCACGTTCTCGCTCTCACACGCTCGCGCTCACACGCCCTGCAGGGCCGCGATCAGCTCCTCCTCCCGGTCCTTGGTGAGCGAGGTGCGGATCACGACCGGGTCGAAGGGGCGCAGCGCCTCGCGCACCCGGTCCGGAGTGGTGCGCCGCACCAGCGCGAAGACGGCGGCGCGGCCGGGTTCGAGGGTGCTCGCGATCTCCTTGACGAAGTGGTCGTTGATGCCGACGTCGGTGAGCTTTCCGGCGAGCGCACCGGTGGCCGCTCCGACGGCGGCGCCGAACACCGGCATCAGGAAGAGCAGCCCGAACAGGGAGCCCCACAGGGCTCCGCCGGCGGCACCGGTCGCCGTGGTGTTGTACGTCTGGCGCACATGGATCTTGCCGTCCATGGTCCGCCAGGTGACGGCGGCGTCTTCGAGGTCGAGCAGTTCCTGGCGGGACAGGTCCTTGGCGAGCCGCAGGACCGCCTCCGCCTTCTCCCTGTCCGAGAATCCGAGCACGACGAGATCGGCCATCAGGCCCTCCTGTGGTGGTTGCGGGTCGGCTGACCCGGTCGCGATGCCTTGCCGTTGCCGTTGGTGACGGGCTCGCCCAACCGCTGTGCCGCGGCCATGAGTTCAGCGGCGATGGGTTCGAGCGCCTCTTCGGTGAGGAAGCCCTCCGCGATGGGCACCCCGCCCGCGTCGCGGACGGCCTTGCGCAGATACGCCGCCCATACGTGTTCCAGCAGGACGAAGACCGCCCCGGTGCCCGGGTCCAGGGACTCGGCCGCCTCCCTGATCTCGTCGAGCGTCAGGCCGAAGGCGTAGCCCTCCTCGACGCTCGGGTACACGTCCTTGGCCGCCGCGATCCGTTCCCGGGAGATGCCGAGCAGCGCGGCGACCGTGTCGCCCATGCTCTCCGCCTGGAAGTCCATGGTGAGCAGATCGCCGCTCGGCTCCTTGCTCACGAAGAGCATGTCGAGGACGCGGATCTGCCCGTTCGCCTCCAGGATCCGCAGCTCCTCGACGAAGCGCCCTTCGAACTTGGCGTCGGGTCCGAACCCGATCGTCAGGAGCTGTACCGGTCCAACCCCGGCCATCGTCCCCTCCTTTGCCTCGTGTGCGGGGCGCCATCACAACGCCGGTGCCGCTGCGGCGCGTCACCCGTCGCAGGTGAGGGGGGCGGGCGTGGGCGCGGCGACAGTGGGCGGCGGAGGTGACGCACATGCCTCATGAGGGGACGCCGGACCGGACCGACGCCACGGCCGACAGCACGGCCGTCGACAGCGGTGCCCGCGACGCCGAGGTGGAGCGGCTGCGCGCGGAGGTCGCCGAGCTGCGCGACCGCGCGGGGACACAGCGGCAGCGCCGGGCCCGCCTGCTGGCGCTGCGGCGCATGGTCGCGGCGGTGCTGATCGCGCTGGTCGCCGTTCTGTCGGTGACCTCGGTGGTGGGCGTGTGGGGCTCGCGCACCACGCTCGACACGGACCGCTGGGTCGCCACGGTGGGGCCGCTGCCCGGGGAGCCGGACGTCAACGCGGCCGTCTCCACGTATCTCGCCGACGAGATCTACGGCCAACTGAACGTGGAGCAGCGGCTGTCCGACGCGCTGCCGCCGCGCGCCTCCTTCCTCGCCGCGCCGGTCACCGGGGCCGTCCACGACTATCTGCGGAAGTCGGTCTCCCGGCTCCTCGCGACCGACCAGTTCGAGGCCGTGTGGCGGGCGACGAACCGCGCCGCCCACTCCCGGATCGTCGACCTCCTGGAGAAGCGCAACGAGAACGTCCAGGTGCGCGGCGACACGGTCTCGCTCAACCTGCTGCCGATGGTCAACAACGTGCTCGTCTCCCTGGAGGGCCGACTCCCTTCCCTGTTCGGCAAGAAGCTGGACCTGCCCACCCTGTCCGCCGGCGAGCTCCCGCCCGGTCTGCACGACCGCATCGAGAAGGCCCTCGGGGTGACGCTGCCCCAGGACTTCGCCCAGATCCGGCTGTACGACCGGCATGTGCTCGGCCAACTCCAGGAGTCCGTCGTCGTGTTCAAGCGCGCGGTGGTCGGCCTGGTGATCGCCGTGCCGGTGCTGCTCGGGCTCGCGCTGTGGGCCTCGCCGAACCGCCGCCGCACCCTCCTCCAGCTCGGCATCTGGCTGGTGGTGACGGTGACGGTCCTGTCGACGGTGCTGCGCTCGGTGCGCGAGGAGGTGCTCGGCCATGTCCCGCCGGGCGTCTACCGCGACGGGGCGCGCGCCGCGATGTGGACCGTCTTCACGACCCTGCGCGACCGCGGCGACCAGTTGCTGTGGCTGGGCGTCGGCATCGCGGTCCTCGCGTATCTGGTGGGGCCCGGACGGCTGCCGGTCGCGCTGCGGAAGCAGACCGTGCGGGGCGCGAAGGCCGCGGGCCGGTACGCGGGGCGGGCCGGGGAACGGATCGGCAAGGGTGAGGCCGTGCGGCCGTGGCTGGCCCGGCACGCGGATGTGCTGCGGGTGTCAGGCGCCGTCGTCGCGGCCCTGGTGGCGCTGCTCCTGTCCACCTGGACCGGCCTGTTCGTGGTCGGCGGCCTGCTGGCCGCGTACGAGATCGCGATCACGCTCCTCGCGCGGCAGGGATCCTCACCCCCCGAGGGTGAGGCCGGTGCGGACACCCTCGCGAAGACTGGCGCCCCCGGCTGAGGCAGGCCCCACCGAGGTCTGACCGATGCCTGACCCAGGGCAGGGAGACCGGCATGAAGAGGCAGACGCAAGCCGGACGGATCAGCCCGGCCGGCGACGGGAGCGGACGCTCCCGGCTGTGGGGCCCGTACCTGAGCGAGCGCCAGTGGGGCACGGTCCGCGAGGACTACAGCCCCGGCGGCGACGCCTGGTCCTACTTCCCGCACGACCACGCGCGTTCGCGCGCCTACCGGTGGGGCGAGGACGGCCTGGGCGGCATCTGCGACGACAAGCAGCGGCTGTGTCTGGCGCTGACCCTGTGGAACGGCCGCGACGCGATCCTCAAGGAGCGCGCCTTCGGTCTCACCAACGGGGAGGGCAACCACGGCGAGGACGTCAAGGAGTACTACTTCTACCTCGACAGCACGCCCAGCCACTCCTACCTGCGCTACCTGTACAAGTACCCGCAGGCCGCGTTCCCGTACGGCGACCTCACGGCGGTCAACGGGGCGCGCACCCGGCAGGAGTTCGAGTACGAGCTGCTCGACACCGGGGTGTTCGCCGAGCACCGGTACTTCGACGTCACCGTGGAGTACGCCAAGGCGGACCACGACGACGTCCTCATGCGGATCACCGTCGACAACCGGGGGCCTGAGGAGGCCACCCTGCACGTGCTGCCGACGCTGTGGTTCCGCAACACGTGGTCGTGGGGCGAGCACCCCGACCGGGAGACGCGGCCCCGGCTGCGCGCGGTGGAGGGGCCCCGCGCAGCCGTGACCGTCCGGGCCGACCACCCCCGGCTCGGCAGCTACGACCTGCGCTGCGGCGGCTCGCCGGAGCTGCTGTTCACCGAGAACGAGACGAACCAGGAGCGGCTGTTCAACGCGCCCAACGCCTCCCCGTACGTGAAGGACGGCATCAGCCGGTACGTGGTCGACGGCGAGAGCGGCGCCGTCAACCCGGAGCGGGAGGGCACCAAGGCGGCCGTCCACCACACGCTCACCGTGCCCGCCGGCGGGTCCGAGACGTTGCGGCTGCGTCTCGGGCCCGCCGGTGCCCAGCTGTCCGTGGCCCGGGGCTTCGACGGGGTGTTCAAGGAGCGCATCGCCGAAGCGGACGCGTTCTACCGGGAGCTGACCCCGGACCGGGCGAGCGAGGACGAGGCGCGCGTCATGCGCCAGGCGCTCGCCGGGATGCTCTGGTCCAAGCAGTACTACGCCTTCGACCTGGAGACATGGCTCGCCGAGCACGACCTGACCCCGTGGAGCCTGCCGCGCCCGGGGGTACGCAACCGCGAGTGGTTCCACATGGTCAGCGACGACATCATCTCGATGCCGGACAAGTGGGAGTACCCCTGGTTCGCCGCCTGGGACCTGGCGTTCCACACGGTGGCCCTCTCGGTCGTCGACGTCGGCTTCGCCAAGGACCAGCTCGAACTGCTGCTGCGGGACAGCTACTTGCACCCCAACGGCCAGATCCCCGCGTACGAGTGGAACTTCGGCGACGTCAATCCGCCGGTGCACGCGTGGGCCGCGTACTTCGTCTACATGCTGGAGAAGGGCACGACGGGCCACGCCGACCACGCCTTCCTGGAGCGCACCTTCCAGAAGCTCCTGACGAACTTCACGTGGTGGGTCAACCGCAAGGACCCCAGCGGCCGCAACGTCTTCCAGGGCGGCTTCCTCGGCCTCGACAACATCGGCGTCTTCGACCGCAGCGCCCCCCTGCCCACCGGCGGCAGCCTCGAACAGGCCGACGGCACCGCGTGGATGGCGCTGTACTGCCAGTCGATGCTGCAGATCGCGGTGGAGCTCGTCGAGCACAACCCGGCGTACGAGGAGCTGGTCCTGAAGTTCGTCGAGCACTATCTGTGGATCGCCGCGTCGATGGACCGGCTCGGCGACCTCGGGGACGAACTGTGGGACGAGGAGGACGGGTTCTACTACGACGTGCTGCGGCTGCCCGGCGGGCAGGCGGTGCGGCTGAAGGTCCGCTCCATGGTGGGTCTCCTGCCGCTGTGCGCCTCGACCGTCTTCCACCCCCAGCAGCTGTCCCGGCTCTCCGGCCTCACGGAGCGGCTGCAGCGCTTCGCCACCCGCCACCCCTCGCTGTCCGTGACGCTGGCCTCGGCGCAGGCCGGGTCGGCGGGCGGGCCGCGGCTGCTGTCCGTCGTGGACGAGAAGAAGCTGGTGCGGGTGCTCGGCCACCTCCTGTCGGAGGACGAGTTCCTCAGCCCGTACGGGATCCGGGCGCTCTCCCGCTTCCACGCCGAGCACCCGTACACGTTCTGGGTGCACGGCGAGGAGTTCCGGGTCGGCTATCTGCCCGCCGAGTCGGACACCGGCATGTTCGGCGGCAACTCCAACTGGCGCGGGCCCGTCTGGCTGCCCATGAACGCCCTCATCGTGCGCGGCCTGCTCAACCTGTACGGCTTCTACGGCGACGACCTCACCGTCGAGTGCCCCACCAGCTCGGGCGTGCACAAGAACCTGTACGAGGTGGCCGAGGACATCGCCGCCCGGCTCACCCGGATCTTCCTGCGCGACGAGGAGGGGCACCGGCCCGTGTACGGCGGCCAGCCGCTGTTCCGCGACGATCCGCACTGGCGCGACCTGATCTCGTTCTACGAGTACTTCCACGGCGACAACGGTGCCGGCATCGGCGCCTCCCACCAGACCGGCTGGACCGGACTGATCGCTCCCCTGATGAAGCTCTTCGGCACACTCGGCCCCGACGACTTCCGGTCCGGGACCGCGAGGACCACGGGGACCACGGGGACCACGAGGAAGCAGAGCCCATGACCACATTGCCGGCACAGCCCGTCATCCATGAGGTCAACACCCGTGTGTGGCTGCGCGAGACAGCTCAGGGAACCGGGCGGCCGACCGGCCTCGCCGACGTGCCCAAGGACGCCTGGGACGAGATCACGCCCTCCGGGGTCGACGCCGTCTGGCTGATGGGCGTGTGGGAGCGCAGCCCGCGCGGGCGCGCCATCGCCCTGGACGACCCGTCGCTGCGCAGCGCCTTCACGGCGGCCGTCCACGACATCGGCGAGGCGGACATCGCCGGATCCCCGTACTGCATCCGCAGCTACACGGTCGACGAGGCGCTCGGCGGCCCCGCCGGGCTCGCCGCCGCGCGGGCCGAACTCGACCGCAGGGGCGTGGCGTTGCTGCTCGACTACGTGCCCAACCACGTGGCTCCGGACAGCCCCTGGGTGACGGACCACCCCGAGTACTTCGTGCGCGGCGTCCCCGAGGACGCCCTGCGCGACCCGGCCGCGTTCCTCGACACCGGCCGGGCCGTGCTCGCCCGGGGCCGGGACCCGTTCTTCCCGCCCTGGCCGGACGTGGTGCAGCTGAACGCCTTCGCCCCGGCCCTGCGGCAGGCGACCGCCGAGGTGCTCGGCGCCATCGGCCAGGTCTGCGACGGCGTCCGCTGCGACATGGCGATGCTGCTGATGAACGACGTCTTCGCGCGCACCTGGGGCGAGCGGCCGGGGCCGGTGCCGCAGGAGGAGTTCTGGCCCGAGGTGCTGACCGCCGTGCGCGGCCGCCACCCGGACATGGTCTTCGTCGCGGAGGCGTACTGGGATCTCGAATGGGCCCTGCAGCGCCAGGGGTTCGACTTCTGCTACGACAAGCGCCTCTACGACCGGCTGCTGCACGAGAGCGCCGAGTCGGTGCGGGCGCATCTGCGGGCCGACGAGGCGTATCAGCGGGGGCTCGTACGGTTCCTGGAGAACCACGACGAGCCGCGGGCCGCGCGCACCCTGCACTCCGCGAAGGAGCGGGCGGCGGCCGTGCTGATCGCCACCCTGCCGGGCGCGACGCTGTGGCACGAGGGCCAGTTCACCGGGCGCCGCGTGCAGCTGCCGGTCTTCCTCGACCGGCGCCCCGACGAGCCGTCGGACCCCGCGCTGCGCTCGTTCTACGGGCAGTTGCTGGCGACCGTGCACCGCAGCGGCATGCGGTCGGGCCAGTGGCGGCTGCTCGACTGTGTGGGCTGGCCCGACAACGGCTCCGCGCGCGAGCTGATCGCCTCCTGCTGGACGGGGCCCGCAGGCCGGTTCCTCACCGTGGTGAACCTCTCCGGGCACCCGGCGCAGGCCCGCGTCCCGCTGCCGTGGGGCGAACTCGGCCCGGACACCTGGGAGTTGACGGATCTGGTGGACGCCCACCGGTACGGCCGCTCGGGTGTGGAGCTGAGGGGCAGCGGGCTCTATGTGGATCTGCCGCCGTGGGGCACGCACCTCTTCTCGGTCTCCGGAAACGATCCGCACACGTGATCCGCGACACGCCCAGGGCGTACGGAATCCGCGGCACGCCTAGGACGTGACCTCGGGAACCTGCAGAGCGGCCCACTCGGCGCCGCTCTGCTCGCGGTACGCCGCCACGCCCGCCTCCACCGTGGGGAAGAAGCGGCCCGCGTCGAAGGCGCGGGACATCCCGTAGCGCTCGATCTTGGCCCGCACCGGGTCCTTCAACTCGGCGACGGACAGGAGGACTCCGCGCTCGCGGAGGGTCGCGTCCAGGGCCTCGAGGACGTCGGCGGCCGTGGTGTCGACGTCGGTCACCGGCTCGGCCGCGAGCAGCACCCACCGCGTCCCCGGCATGCCGCGCACGGCGCGCAGGACCTCGTCGCGGAACGACTTGGCGTTGGCGAAGAACAGCGGGGCGTCGAAGCGGAGGATCACCAGGCCCGGCAGGTGCTGGGCGGACGGGTGCGAGCGCACGTCGTGGTAGCCCTCCAGGCCGGGGACCCGGCCGAGCACGGTGCTGTAGGGCCACCACGCACGCCGGAAGACGTTCAGGATGGACAGGCCCACCGCGACGGCGACCCCCGGCAGCACCCCGAGCAGGGCCACGCCGAGCAGCGCCGCGATGGACAGCCAGAACTCCGTGGCGCGCTGGCGCCACAGCCGCACCGTGCCCGCCAGGTCGGTCAGCGACAGGGACGCGGTGATGACCACGGCGGCGAGGGCGGGCTGCGGCAGGTCGCGGAAGAGGCCGGGCAGCAGGACGAGCATGAGGACGATCAGGACGGCGCCCACGACGCCGGTGAGCTGGGTGCGGGCGCCCGCCCGCTCGGCCACCGCCGTGCGCGAGCCGCTGGTGCTCACGGGGAATCCCTGGAACAGCCCCGCGGCCACGTTGGCCGTGCCGATCGCGATCATCTCGTCGTTGCCGCGCACCTCTTGGCCGGTGCGGGCCGCGAACGCGGAGGCGTTGGAGATGGTGTCGGCGAGCGACACGAGCGCGATGCCGAGCGCGCCCGCGACCAGCGGTCCCAGGTCGTGCCAGCCGATGTCGGGGACCGTGAAGGGCGGCAGTCCCTCGGGCAGTCGGCCGACGGTCTTCACGCCGTGCTCGCCGAGGTCGAGGGCGACGGTCGCGGAGATGGCGAGCACCACCATGACGAGGACGGCCGGGACCTTCGGCAGCCACCGCTGCAGGACCAGGATCAGGGCGATGCAGCCGCAGCCGACGGCGAGGGCGGCCGGGACCGTCTGCCCGTCTCCCAACGCCCGTACGAAGGCGTCGAGTTCGTCGATCAGGCCGTCGGCGTCGGTGGAGAAGCCGAACAGCTTCGGCAGCTGGCCGACGAGGATGACCAGGGCCAGGCCGTTCATGTAGCCGATCATGGTGGGCTTGGAGATCAGGTCGGCGACGAAGCCGAGCCGGGCCACCCCCGCCAGGATGGTGATCAGGCCGACCATCAGGGCCAGGGCGGAGGCGAGCGCGACCGCCCGGGCGCTGTCGCCGCCGGAGGCGAGCAGGGGCAGCACCGTCGCGGCGATCATCGGGCCGAGCGAGGAGTCGGGGCCGAGCACCAGGATGCGGGACGGTCCGGCCACGGCGTACGCGAGCAGGCACAGCACCGACGTATAGAGGCCGGTGATGGCGGGGAGCCCGGCCAGCTCCGCGTACGCCATGCCCTGCGGGACCAGGAGCGTCGTCAGGACGACGCCCGCGACAAGGTCCTTGACCAGCCACTGTCTGCGGTAGGACCGCAGCGTCCGCACCCCCGGCGGCGTGCCGCGCACGGGCGGCTCACCTCTGCCCGGCGCCGGAGTGGCGGTGCCGCCTGCGGGCGGCGAGCTTGCCCAGCTCCCACAGCGCGAGGAGCGCGAGGGCCGGCAGCAGGGCCCAGCCGAACTGGCCGATGGTGAGCGGTGTGGTGTCGAGCAGCCGGTTGAAGACGTCCATCTGGGTCACCAGGACGGCGAGGAAGAACTCGCCCAGGATCGTCCAGTTGAGCTGCTTGCTGTCGAAGGTGCCGGCGGTCAGCACCGTGCCGGTCTGGCTGCGGCATTCGAGGGCGGCCACGATCAGGCACAGCGAAAAGGCCGTGAACGCGATGGAGTTGCCGATGTGGGCGCTGTCGAAGCGCGCGGTGCCCAGCTTGATCATCGAGAGCAGGCCGATGGCGATCACGGTCCCGGCGAGCCCGACCGTGAGCATGACGCCGCCGGTCATGAGGGGCTGGCCGCGGGGCCGCGGACGGCGGGCCATGAGGTCGGGGCTGACCCGGTCGAAGCCGAGCGAGAAGCCGAAGGCGGCATTGACGAAGAAGTGGATCCACAGCACCTGGGCGGGCGTGAACGGCTCCCCCTCGGCGATGTTGAACAGCGTCGCGCCGAGGAACGTCAGGACGAACACGATGAGCAGCACCAGCACGAAGCGGATGTACTTGGTGAGGTTGTCGTAGATCTTGCGGCCCTGCTCGACGGCGTGGACGATCGTCGCGAAGTTGTCGTCGGACAGGATCATCCGGCCCGCGTTCTTGGCCACTTCGGTGCCGGAGCCCATGGCGATGCCGATGTCGGCGGCCTTGATGGCGGGGGCGTCGTTGACGCCGTCGCCCGTCATCGCGACGACGTCGCCCTTCTTCTTCAACGTCTCGGCGAGGAGCACCTTGTGCTCCGGGGCCACCCGGCCGACCACGCCGATGGTCCCGATGCGGGCCAGGCGCTGGTCCTCCGAGAGCGCCGCGAACTCGGCGCCGAGGATCGCCTCGCCCTCGATGCCGACCTGGCGGGCGATGGCGGCACCGGTGACGACGTCGTCGCCCGTCACCATCCGCACCCGGATGTGCGCGGCGCGGGCGGCGGCCACCGCCTCCCTGGACTCGTCGCGCGGCGGGTCGGCCATGCCGACGAGGCTGGTCACCCGCAACTGCGTGACCTGGGCGAGGAGATCGCCGTCCGGCGCGAACGACGCGGGGTCCAGGTCCCGGGTGGCGGCGGCCATCACGCGCCGCCCCGCCCGCTCCATCCGCTCCAGCTCGTCCTGGGACCGGGCGCGCAGGCCCGCGTCGAAGGGGATGCTCGCGCCCTCCGACAGGGCCGTGCTGGTCCGGGCGAGCACGGCGGGCGCCGCGCCCTTGACGAAGCAGCGCACGACGGGCCGGCCCTGCCCGTCCCGTGTGGCATGGAACGTGGCCATCAGCTTGTACGCGGGGTCGAACGGCAGGGTGGCGAGCCGGGGCAGCCGCTCACGGGTGGCGTCGATGTCGAGGCCCGCCTTGTGGCCGAGCACGAGCAGGGCACCCTCGGTGGGGTCGCCCACGACGTGGCCGTCCACGAGGGTGGCGTCGCTGGCCACGAGGTACGGCAGGATCGCGTCCTCTATGCCCGGGGTGCTGCCCGCGGCGTGGTGGATCCGGCCTTCCAGGCCGTAGCCGGACCCGGAGACCGTGTACCGGTCGTAGGGGTCCACCACCTCGACCACGGTCATCTGATTCATCGTCAGCGTGCCGGTCTTGTCGGAGTTGATCGCCGAGGTGAACCCCAGGGTCTCCACCGAGGGCAGGTCCTTGACGATCGCGTTGCGCCGGGCCAGGTCGAGCCCGCCGAGCGAGAGGATCGTCTGGGTCACGGTGGGCAGCGCCTCGGGGACGGCGGCGATCGCCAGGGACACGGCGGCGACGAAGAGCGCGTCCCACGACTCGTCCCGCCCGCGCCCGAGGACGAACATCACGGCCATGGTGAGCCCGGCGGCGCCCACGATCCACAGGGTGAGCCGGTTCAACTCCCGGGTGAGCGGCGACTCCTCGCGCTTGGTGGTGCCCAACATCCCGGAGATCTTGCCGAGTTCGGTGGCCGCGCCGGTGGCCGTGACCATCATGACGGCGCTGCCGTGCGTGACCGGGGTGTTCATGAACACCATGTCGGTCTGCTCGGCGGGTCCGGCCGCGCCGTTGTGCACCAGGGCGGTGTCCTTGGCGACGGGGACGCTCTCGCCGGTCAGCGCGGACTCGTCGATCTGCAGGGCGCTGGCCGCCACGAGCCGCCCGTCGGCGGGCACTTGGTCGCCCGCGGTGAGCAGCACCACGTCGCCGACGACGACGCCCTCCGCGGGAATCTCCGCCTCCCGCCCGCCGCGGCGCACGCGCGCGGTGGCCTTGGTCATCGCCTTGAGGGCGTTCATGGCGCTCTCGGCCTTGCCCTCCTGCCGGAGCCCGATGACCGCGTTCAGGACGGTCAGGCACAGCAGGACCACCGCGGTGCCCCACTCCTGGATGGCGAACGAGACGGCGGCGGAGGCGACGAGGATCAGCTGCATGTACGAGGTGTACTGGGCGAGGAAGCGCCGCAGCGCGGGCTGCGGACGCTCCTCCGCAAGGGCGTTGGGCCCGTCCTCGGCGAGCCGCGCGGCCGCCTGGGCGGCGCTGAGGCCCACCGCCGGATCGACGCCGAGCTCCCCGGCCACCGCCTCGGCCGAGCGGGCGTACCAGGCGGGGGCGGAGGCGAGGCGGCCGCCGCCCCGTGGTGCCGACGCGGTCATGGTGCCCGCCTCCGATCCGCCGAGTTCTTCTTGCCGTTCCTGTGCTTGCCGTTCCAGTGCTTGTTGCTGCTCTTGTTCTTCTTGCTGCTGCGCTCGTACGGGTCCCGGGCCGCGCCCGCCGGGGCCTCGTCCTCCAGCTTCCGCTTCTCCTGCTGCAGCGCGTGCCGGCTCTTGTCGTCGACGTCGGGATAGCGCGGGTCGATGTCGATCAGGGTGTGCGCGAGCACGGCGGCCGAGCAGATGCGGGCGAACCACTTGCGGTCCGCGGGCACCACGTACCAGGGCGCCCAGGGGGTGCTGGTGGCGGACAGCATCTGTGAGAACGCCGTCTGATAGGAGTCCCACCAGGTGCGTTCACGGGCGTCCGCCGCCGAGAACTTCCAGTTCCGCTCGGGCACGTCGATCCGGCGCAGGAAGCGGACGCGCTGTTCCTCCTTGGACAGGTTCAGGAACAGCTTCACGACCCGGAAGCCGTTCTCGGTCAGATACCGCTCCCAGTCGTTGATCTCCCGGTAGCGCCGGCGCCACAGCGACTTGCCCCGGTCCGGGTCGGGCAGCCGCTGCCGGGCGAGGTGTTCGGGGTGCACCCGGACCACCAGGACCTCCTCGTAGTGGGAGCGGTTGAAGATGCCGATCTCGCCGCGGCGCGGCAACCGGCAGGCGTAGCGCCAGAGATAGTCGTGGCCGAGCTCCTCGGCCGAGGGCACCCGGAAGTTGGCGACGTGCACGCCCTGCGGGTTCACCCCGCTCATCACGTGCCGGATCGTGCCGTCCTTGCCCCCGGCGTCCAGCGCCTGAAGGCAGAGCAGGACCCCCGTCGTGCCCTCGGCGGCGAGCCGTCGCTGGTAGTCGGCGAGCAGTGCGACGCCCCGGCCGAGCAGCTCCTGCGCGTCCTTCTTCTTGACGCCCGCCCGGTAGGCCGGGTCGAAGGCGGCGGCCAGGTCGACCTTCGAGTCAGGCTCGACGCGGAGCGGCGCGATGAACTCGGCGAGCCACTCGGCCCTTTCGTCCTGCGTACGGGTCCGTGGGTCGCTCATGGGCCGTCTCGGTCACCCGAGGGTGTCCTGCCGGACCACGCACAGCGCCCAGATGATGAAGCCGTCCAGGGCGATGAGCGTGAGGGACCACAGGGGGTAGTACGGGATGGACAGGAAGTTCACGATGACCAGCAGCCCGGCGAGGACGATGCCGAGGACGCGGGCCCACGTCTGGGTCATGAACAGCCCGACGCTGACGATGACCGCGACGACGCCGATGATCAGGTGGATCCAGCCCCAGCTCGTCAGGTCGAACTCGAAGACGTACTGCGGTGTGGTGAAGAAGACCTTGTCCTCGAGGACGGCCATGAGCCCACGGCAGAAGTCCATGGTCCCGGAGATGAACAGCATCACCGCGGCGAAGAGGGTCAGCCCGCCCGCCGCCGCCTGCTTCGTGCCCGGACGGTAGTGCGAGGTAGTGGGAGTGCTCGAGGTGGTCATGCCGACCTCCGCGCTTGAGGACGGTGCCGATTGCACCGCTGTGCTCCGAGTGTCGCGCCCGGCCCCCGCCCCCGGTCGTCACCCTCCGAGGGTGACGCTCGCGGTCCCGGGGCCCTGGACCCTGGCGGTCGTCCGGCCCGCGCTCCGATGCGGGGGCCGGCCCTGGATCGGAGGCGAGACGATGACCGTGCCCTCCACGCCCGACGGCTCCGGCGACGGCGTCGGCGTCGGCGCTCGGAGCGAGCGCCGCCCCTGGCCGCGCCGGATCCTCGCGCCGCTCGCCCTGGCCCAGTTCATCTGCAGCTTCGCCGGGTCGAACATGAACGTGATGATCAAGGACATCAGCAAGGACCTGGACACCTCGGTGCAGGGCGTGCAGACCGCGATCACGCTCTTCCTGCTGGTGATGGCGGCGCTGATGATCCCGGGCGGCATCCTGACCGAGCGCTACGGCCGCAAGCGGTGCCTGGTGATCGGCCTGTCCGTGTACGGGGTCGGCGCACTGCTCAGCGCGTTCGCCCCTGGCCTGGGTGTGCTGATCCTCGGCAACTCGATCCTGGAGGGCATCGGCACGGCCCTGCTCATTCCGCCCGTGTACATCCTCACCACGCTCCTGTTCACCGAAGTGACCGACCGCGCGCGGGCGTTCGGGGCCATCATGGGGATGGGCGGCATCGGCGCGGCCGCCGGTCCGCTGATCGGCGGGCTCATCACGTCGGCGATCAGCTGGCGGGCGGCGTTCGTCTTCCAGGCCCTCGTGGTGGCGCTGATCATCTTCCTCGCCCGGCACATCAGGGATCCGCTCCCCGCCGACCCCGACTGCGTCTTCGACACGGGCGGCGCCGTGCTGTCCGCCACCGGCCTGGTGGTCCTGGTGACGGGCATCCTCGCGACCGACGATAACGGCTGGCTCGCGCTGGGCCTGATCCTGGCGGGTGCGGCGTTCCTGGCGGCCTTCTTCCGCTGGGTACGGGCGAAGGAGCGCACCGGAGCCCAACCCCTCCTCCCCACCGGTCTGTTCCGCAACCGCACGTCCAACCTCGGGCTTGTCACCCAGCACATCCAGTGGCTGATGCTGATGGGGGTGTCGTTCGTCGTCGCCACGTACCTCCAGGTGGTCCGCGGGTACGAGGCGCTCGGCACCGGCGTGATCTTCTCGGCGTCCACGCTGGGTCTGCTGGTGTCCTCGCTGGGCGCGGAGCGCTTCGCACGCCGCCGGGAGCAGCGCTCGCTCATCATGGCCGGGTTCGCCGTGACGGTCGTCGGCATCGGCCTGCTGATCGCCATGGCCCACGGCTCCCCCAGCGCCTGGACCTTCGTCCCGGGGCTGCTCCTGATCGGCCTCGGACTCGGCCTGATGCTGACGCCGTCCGTCAACGTCGTCCAGTCGAGCTTCGACGACGACCTCCAGGGCGAGATCTCCGGGCTGTCCCGCTCCGTCTCGAACCTGGGCTCCTCCGTGGGCACGGCGCTGGCGGGCACGATCCTCGTCGCAGATCCGGCGGTGGGGCCGTACGCCGTGGCGCTGGTGGTCCTGGCCGTGATCGGCCTCGGCGGATTCGCGGCGGCGACGCGGCTCCCGAAGACCCCCGCCCCGGCCCACGCCTCCGGCGACGCCCGCCCCCAGAAGCCTCCTCAACCCCCCTCGTAGTGCACCGCGCTCCCGACGACGAGGTCCTGCAGCGACGCCCGCCGCCGGCTGAACGGCACCCACAGCAGCCCGACCGGACAGCTCACCCCCAGCACGGCCCGCACGAGGGCCCGCACCACACCAAGAGCCCGCCCCCGCCGGTCACCGACCCGCACCCCCATCAACAGCCCCCCGACGGTACGCCCGACGAGCACCCACGCCCCCGCGAGATACAGCACGGCGAGGCTCCACCCGAGCACCCCGGACAGCCAGGCGGACACTTCGGGAAACCTGAACGGGGGCCCGGCAACGATCAACCGCACCCACCCGAACCCGACTTCGAGCACGAAGCCGACGGCGATGAGGACGAGAGCGTCGAGGAGCGCGGCGGCGCCGCGGGTGACGAGTCCGGCGGGGATGGGGGTGGGCGAAGGTCCGGGGGCGGACGCGGGCCCGGGGGCGGACGCGGGCCCGAGGGCGGACGCAGGCCCTCCGGCGAACTCAGCCCCGGAGGCGGGCGCAGACCCCGAGGCGGACGCGGGCCCGAGGGCGGGCGCAGGCCCTCCGGCGGACGCAGACCCGGAGGCAGGCGAAGGCCCAGGACCAGGACCAGGGCCAGAACCAGGGCCAGCCCCCGACCCCGCTCTCGCGTCCGGCGACCGCGGCCTCATGGCGTCCGCCCGGACTGCGTGTCGGCCGTGGCCTGTTCGGCTGCCGCCGCCTGCTCGGCCGCCGCCTGCTGGGTCGCCGCCGCCTGCCCGGCCGCCGCCTGCTGGGCCGCCGCCTTCCCGCCCCCCGTGCCCCGTTCCCCGCCCGCCCGGGCATCCCGCACCGCCCGCCCCAGCAACCGGTCGGCGAGCTGGTTCACGGTCCGGTCGCCGCGCCGGCCCAGCAGGCGGATCGCCTCGCCCGTCTCCGCCGCCATCCCGCCGCCCGTGTCCCGGACGATCCGGCCGATGTCGATCTCGTTGAGCACGTCACGGGTGAGCCCCACCAGGTCGATCCGGGCGATCACCGCGTCGATGTCGACCCGGTCGGCGACCTGGTCGACGTCGAGGCGCTCCGCGACCTGGTTCACGTCCACCCGTTCCACGATCAGGTTCACGTCGACGCGGGAGACGAGGGCGTCCAGGTCGACGCGGTCGAGCACCGCCTCGATCAGGGTGCGGACGACCGCGTCCGCCGCCCCCGCCACACCGCCCAGGGCGCGGCGAGCCCGCCGAGCCGTACCAGCCGCCACCTCGCCGACGCATCCCAGAGCCATCCGCAGATCGCAGCAGCACTACGGCGACCGGGCATCCTCCGCCGCGGGTGAGGCGCGGGGGCGACGCGAGCGCAGGACCCCGTCAGGGAACACCGATGCACAGGGTTCCCGCCCCCTCCTCAACTCCCGTGCGTGACCGTACGCTTGACATCCCTGCCGCCCCTGCCCCCGGCGGCCCGGGCCGCCGTCGTCACCGCACTCCCCGGCGCGGGTCCGAGGAGTCCGACCGTCATGAGAGAAGTTGCCATGCAGGGGAGCGCATGGCCCATTGGGCAAGTCCGGATCCATGAGATCGACGGACTCTTCGTGATCGCGTTCCACGGCGACATCGACATCGCCGCCGCTGTCTGGATCCTGCCGGAGCTCGATGCCGCGACCGCCCCCGGCGGGCGGACCGTGGTGCTCGACCTGACCCCCGTGGAGTTCTTCGACTGCTACGCGCTGCGGCTGCTGTGCCGGGCCGAACGGCGCGTGACCGAGCGGGGCGGGCGGGTGCTGCTCGCCTGCCCGCACCCCACCGTCCTGAAGCTGCTCAGAGTGGGCGGTCTGCTCGGCCGGTTCGTGCCGCTGCAGACCCTGGACGAGGCGCTGGCCGCCGCCGGTTGCGAGGAGGCGGCCGGGTGACCCGGAAGCCCGGAGAGGAGGCCGGGAGAGGGAGCCCGGAGAGGAGGCGCGGAGAGGGAGCCCGGAGAGCAAGCCCGGGGTGGGTCGGCCTGCGGCCCGCCCGCCCCCGGACCCAACACGCTTACGCCTAGCGGATGTTCACGTCGATGCAGGCGTAGAACGCGTTCGACGTGTCGCCGATGTTCCAGACGGCGAGCACCTTGTGGCGGCCGCTGAAGCTGCCCAGGTTGACCTGGTGGGTGACCGTCTGCGGCGGCTGCTGGTTGCCGCCGTCGATGGTGGCGACCTTGGTGCCGTCGACGAAGTACTCGTAGTTCAGGGTGCGGTGGCGGGCGGTGAAGGTCCAGGTGAACGCCTGGGTCCTGCTGACGTCGCTGACCTTCCAGCCCTTGCTGTCGTCGTTGAGCTCGGCGAACCGGCCGACGCCGCCGTTGCAGCTGCGCAGCCCCTTGGGGCCCTCGACGCTCTGCGGCTCGTACTTGATGTCGCCGCAGGACACCGTGCCGGCCGCGCACTGGGCCTGGCGGCTGGCGGGGGCGTTGACGTATCCGTGCGCGCTGGCCGCGCCGGTCGGCAGGGTGAGGGCGAGGACCGGTGCCAGGCCGGCACCGATCGCGGCGGCTATCTTCCGTTTCTTGTCCATGGCTGACTCCTTCACGGCAGTGCATCGTGGGGGCGTGCGTGAAGTACCGGGGCGCGAGAGGGGTCGACGCACCCCGGGTGAACGGTCCCTGACGGACAGTTAGTCCAGACCATAGAGATTGGCGGGGCCCCGTCAAGGTCCCTTTCCGGCCATGACCGCACGCCCCCACGGCTACGCGACCGCCTCCACGCCCTCCGGCTCGCCCTCCGCACTCTTCGCGAACTGCGTCCGGTACAGCTCCGCGTACCGCCCCTCGACCCCGAGGAGCTCCTCGTGCGTGCCCCGCTCCACGATGCGGCCGTCCTCCACGACGAGGATCTGGTCGGCGGAGCGGACCGTGGACAGGCGGTGCGCGATGACCACGGCGGTGCGGTCCGCCAGGGCCTCCGCGAGGGCCTCCTGGACCGCGGCCTCCGAGGTGTTGTCGAGGTGGGCCGTCGCCTCGTCGAGGATCACCACGCGCTGGCGGGCCAGGAGCAGTCGGGCGATCGTCATGCGCTGGCGCTCACCGCCGGAGAGCCGGTAGCCGCGCTCCCCCACCACCGTGTCCAGTCCGTCCGGCAGGGAGGTGACCAGCTCTTCGAGGCGGGCCCTGCGCAGGACGTCCCACAGCTCGTCCTCACTCGCCCCCGGCCGGGCCAGGAGCAGATTGGCGCGGACCGACTCGTGGAAGAGGTGGCCGTCCTGGGTGACCATGCCGAGGGTGGCCCGCAGCGAGTCGGCCGAGGTGTCGCGCACATCGACGCCGCCGATGCGGACGGCGCCCTCGTCGGCGTCGTACAGCCGGGGCAGCAGCTGCGCGATGGTCGACTTCCCGGCGCCGGACGAGCCGACGAGGGCGACGGTCTGGCCGGGTTCGGCGCGGAAGGACAGGCCGTGCAGGACCTCCGTGCCGCCCCGGGTGTCGAGGGACGCGACCTCTTCGAGGGAGGCGAGGGAGACCTTGTCGGCGGACGGGTAGCCGAAGCGCACGTCGTCGAACTCGACGGCGACCGGGCCGTCGGGGATCGCGCGCGGCTCGGGCTGCTCCTCGATCAGCGGCTTCAGGTCCAGGACCTCGAAGACCCGCTCGAAGCTGACGAGGGCGCTCATGACCTCGACGCGCGCACCGGCCAGGGCGGTCAGCGGCGCGTAGAGGCGGGTGAGGAGGAGGGCCAGCGAGACGACGGCGCCCGCCTCCAGGGTGCCGTCCAGGGCGAAGTAGCCGCCGAGTCCGTACACGAGGGCGAGGGCGAGGGCGGAGACGAGGGTGAGCGCGGTGATGAACGCGGACTGCGCCATCGCCGTGCGCACCCCGATGTCGCGGACGCGGCGGGCGCGCTCGGCGAACTCCGCGGACTCGTCGGCGGGCCGCCCGAAGAGCTTGACGAGGGTGGCGCCGGGCGCGGAGAACCGCTCGGTCATACGGGTCCCCATGGCGGCGTTGTGCGCGGCCGCCTCCCGCTGCAGGCGGGCCATGCGGGAGCCCATGCGGCGGGCGGGGATCACGAAGACGGGCAGCAGCACCAGGGCGAGCAGGGTGATCTGCCAGGACAGGGTGAGCATCACGGCGAGGGTCAGCAGCAGCGTGACGAAGTTGCTGACGACGCCGGAGAGCGTGTTGCTGAACGCGCGCTGGGCGCCGATCACATCGTTGTTGAGGCGGCTGACGAGCGCGCCGGTGCGGGTGCGCGTGAAGAACGCGACGGGCATGCGCTGCACATGGTCGAAGACGGCGGTACGGAGATCCAGGATCAGTCCCTCGCCGAGGTTCGCGGAGAGCCAGCGGCTGAGCAGCCCGAGCCCGGCCTCGGCGAGCGCGATCACCGCGATGAGCACGGCATACCGGACGACGAGGGCGGGCTCGGCGCCCGAGACGATCGCGTCGACGACGTGGCCCGCGAGGATCGGCGTGGCGACGGCGAGCAGCGCGGTGGCCACGCCGAGCACCACGAACTGCCAGATGCGGCGGCGGTGCGGGCGGGCGAAGGCCGCGATGCGGCGCAGGGTGGCGCGGGCCCCCAGCTTGAAGACGCGACGGTCCTCCTGGGCGGTCATCACGCTGTGCAGCTGGGTCCAGGCGGTGGTTTCCATGCTCATGAGAGGAACCGTAGAACCTCAAGCAATATTGAGGTCAACGGAATCAGGAACCTGGGTCCGAATCGTGAGACGCGCCCCCGACACGCCTCGCGCACGCCTCTTGACCCACCTGTAACAGGAACATAGTTTCGCTTCAACTCTTGTGCACTGCACGGCAGTTGACGGTGTTCCGAGGCGAGAAGGCGAAGGCATGCGAGAGATACGACGGCGTACTCTGCTGTCCGCGATCGGCGGCACGGCCGCCGCGGGGGGCTTGACCGGCACCGCTCTGACAGGGACCGCTGCGGCGGATCCCGGGTCGGTGGCGGAGCACCCTGCGACCCGGGACCCGAACGTGCGAAAACTGCTTGAGCGTATGACAGTTGAAGAGAAGCTGGGCCAGCTCCAGCAGCTGAACTGGGCCGTGAGCACCGGGCCCGGCGGCAGCGAGACCAAGGACGTGGAGGACGCGGCGCGCGCCGGGCGGCTCGGCTCGGTCCTGAACATCTTCGGCGCCAAGAGCAGCAACGCGCTGCAGCGCATCGCCGTCGAGGAGTCCCGGCTCGGCATCCCGCTGCTCTTCGGCCTGGACGTCATCCATGGCCTGTGGACCACCTTCCCGATCCCCCTCGCCCAGGCGGCGAGCTTCGACCCGGAGGTCGTCGTCCAAGACGCCCGGGTGTCGGCGAAGGAGGCCCGCTCCAACGGGGTGCACTGGACGTTCGCGCCGATGATGGACGTCACGCACGAACCGCGCTGGGGCCGCATCGCCGAGGGCCACGGCGAGGACCCGTATCTGACAGCGCGGTTCGCGGCGGCCAAGGTGAAGGGGTACCAGGGGGCCGGGGACGGCTCGGGACTCGCCTCGAAGGGCCGCATCGCGGCGTGCGCCAAGCACTTCGTGGCGTACGGCGGGGCCGAGGGCGGCCGCGACTACAACACGGTGGACGTGTCGGAGTCGCGCCTGCGCAACCTCTATCTCCCGCCGTTCAAGGCCGCGTTGGACGCGGGCGTCGCCACGGTCATGGCCTCGTTCAACACGGTCAGCGGCGTCCCCGCGCACGGCAACCCGCACACCCTCACCGACGTGCTCAAGGACGAGTGGGGCTTCGAGGGCTTCGTCGTCAGCGACTGGAACGGCGTCGACGAGATGATCGCGCACGGCTTCGCCGAGGACGGCGCGGCGGCGGCCCGCCTCACCCTGAACGCGGGCGTCGACATGGAGATGGTCAGCACGCACCTGGCCGAGCACGGCAAGAAGCTGCTGGGCTCCGGGAAGATCAGCGAGCGGCGCCTGGACGACGCGGTGGCCCGCATCCTCGACCTCAAGGTCCGCCTCGGCCTCTTCGAGCAGCCGTACGCGGACGAGGACGCGGCCGTCGACGAGCCGACCGCGAAGGCGCGGGCTGCGGCCCGCGAGACGGCGGCCCGCTCGATGGTCCTGCTCCGCAACGAGCCGTCGAAGGGCGGCGCCAAGACGCTGCCGCTGACGGCGGGTTCGGGCTCGATCGCAGTGGTCGGCCCCTTCGCCGACTCCGGCGACCTCCTCGGTACATGGGCGTTCCCGGGCGCGATGAAGAAGTTCCCTTCCGGGAAGATCCTGGACGCCGTGCAGCGGGCGGCGCCGGACGCGAAGGTGACGCACGCGCGGGGTGTCGACCCCGAGGGCAAGGACACCGGCGGCATCCCGGAGGCGGTGGCCGCGGCCAGGGCGGCGGACGTCACCGTCGTCGTGGTGGGCGAGCCCCCGGCGATGAGCGGCGAGGCGGCGGCGCGCAGCGACATCTCGCTGCCCGGCGCACAGGAGAAGCTGATCACGGCCGTCGCGGAGACCGGCAAGCCCTTCGTGGTCGTCCTCGTCAGCGGCCGCCCGCTGACGACCGGCGACTGGCTGGACTCGGCCCCCGCGGTCCTGGCCGCCTGGCACCCCGGCGTCGAGGCCGGGAACGCCGTCGCCGACGTCCTGTTCGGCACGATCAACCCCGGCGGCAAGCTGCCGGTCTCCTTCCCGCGCACCGTCGGCCAGATCCCGATCCACTACAACCACGAGAGCACGGGCCGCCCGTACGCCCCCGACAACAAGTACACGTCCAAGTACCTGGACCTGCCCCCGGACCCGCAGTTCCCCTTCGGCTTCGGCCTGAGCTACACGAGCTTCACCGTCGGCGAGCCCAAGCTGAGCCGCGCGAGCGTGTCCGCGCGCTCCCTGCGCAAGGGCACCACGGTCGAGGTGTCGGTCCAGGTCACCAACTCCGGCGACCGCGCGGGCGACGAGGTCGTACAGCTCTACATCCACGACCTCGCGGCCGCCATCACCCAGCCCGTGCGCAGGCTGCGCGGCTTCGAGCGGATCTCCCTCGAAGCGGGCGGGTCGACGACGGTGCGCTTCCGCCTCGGCGCCGAGGACCTCGGGTTCTGGACGAACGCCACGGACGGCACATTCCTCGTCGAGGAGGGCGCCGTGGACGTGTACGTCGGCAACAGCTCGGAGGCGAAGGCGAAGAAGCGGCTGACGATCACGTGAGCCGTGGACCCGACAGGGCCCCCGGGGGTCTCCCGGGCCTGCGGGGTCTCAGCCCAGCTCCAGGGTCGTGACCCCGAAGATCTTCTCCCGCGCGAACTCCCGCACCGGACCCGTGTACATCCGCGCGGTCTCGAACACCGGCTCAAGACCGCGCTGTTGGGCCAGGGCCACCGCCTCCGTGTTCGGCTCGGGCACGTCGATCATGACGAGGCCGCCGTCCTCGGAGGCGGTCAGCGCGTCGAAGAGCGCCTCGGCGTCGGCCCGGGTGTCCGCGAACAGCGGCCCGATCTTCACCCCTTCGTCCGCGGGCCGGGCCACCCCGTACCCGGTGACCCGCCCGTCGACGACCCGGACCAGGGCCCGGTGCCCGGGCGCGCCGAGCCACGCCGCCACGAAGTGCGGCCGGTCGGCGGGGTGGCAGGCGCTGTCGTACGCGGTGACGGCGGCACGCCCCACGGAGTCCGCGGGCAGCACGTGCTCCGGGCCGCCCGTACGCCCTGGCCCCTCCCCCGCCGGGACCCGCCCGGCGAACCGCAGGGTGCGGTGGACGAACTCGAACCCGGAGCGCCGGTAGTTGTCCTGCTGGGCGACGACGCCGTCGAGCCCCACAGTCCGGTCCCCCGCGTGTCCGAGGGCGGTCCTCCAGGTGGCGTAGCCGTGGCCGCGCCCCCGCTGATCGGGCCGGACCAGGTAGAACCCGAGAAAGGCGTACCGCTCCCCGTAGTTGACGACGGAGATCGCGGAGACCGGCTCGCCGTCGACCCGGCCGAGGAAGAACCCCTCGGGGTCCTGCGCGAAGAACGCGTCCGCGTCCCGCAGCCCGGGGTTCCACCCCTCACCGGCGGCCCACCCCCTGACCACGGTGTTCCAGTCGTCGAGGCTCGCGCGCGAGACGGTGAGCTGTCCGGAGGCCGCTGGCCGCATCCCTGTGCCCTTCTGTCCGTGGTTCACGTCAGGGCCATCCTCTCCGACGCGGACGGCTCCCACACGGACGAGGGGTGCGTACGCCTGGCGTACGCACCCCTCACCAACTGCTGTGCCTCATGGGCCGACAGCGATCGGCCGGATATCGCTGCTCGTGGCCGTGCGGACGATCAGGGAAGCTGCGCCCCGTACTTCGAGAGGGCGTCCGTGACCGGCTGGAAGAAGGTCTGGCCGCCGCCCGAGCAGTCGCCGCTGCCGCCGGACGTGAGACCCAGGGCGTCGCTGCCGGAGAACAGCGAGCCGCCGCTGTCGCCCGGTTCGGCGCACACATCGGTCTGGATGAGGCCGTTCACCGTGCCCTGCGGGTAGGTGACCGAGACGCCGAGCGCCTGGACCGAGCCGTCGTGGACCTGGGTGGTGGAGCCGCTGCGCTGGACCTGGTCGCCGACGACCGCCTCGCGGGCGCCCGAGATCTGCTGGGCGCTGCCGTTGTAGAGGTCGACCTCGCTGGGGTGCGCGACGTCGGCGGTGTACTTCACCAGGGCCGAGTCGGTGCCGGGGAACTCGTAGTCCTCGACCTCGCCGATGACCGGGCCGCCCTGGGTCTCCGACCAGCTGGTCCCGGCGAGCGCGGCGCAGTGGCCGGCCGTCAGGAAGTACGGCTGGCCGCCCTTGGTGACATTGAAGCCGAGCGAACAGCGGCCGCTGGAGCTCCAGATGGCGTCGCCGCCGGAGATGAGCGGCTGGAACGTGCCCGGGGTGCGCTTGAGGACGGCCGCGCCCTTCTGCGCGGCGACGTCCTTCTTGAGCTGGGCGAGTGCCGCGCCCTTGACGGTGCTGTCGGCGGTGACGACGACCTTGTTGGTGACGGGGTCGACGGCGCGTGCGGTGCCGGGCACGGCGGCCCTGCCGAGCTCCGACTGCACCGCGTCGAGCCGTGCCTGGGTGCGCTGGACGAGGCTGGCCTCGGCGCCCGCGGCGCGCACCTCGGCGATGTCCGCCCGGTCGACGACGTTGACGACGAGCTTCTTGGCGGCCGCGTCGTAGTAGGCGCCCCCCGCGTCACCCTTCAGGCCCTTGGTGAGCGTGTCGGCGAGGGAACTGGCCTGGGCGGAGCTGAGGCGGTCGGGGGTCGGCCGGGGAGCTGCCTGGCTCGTGTTCGCCAGGGTGAGGGTGCCCGCGGTCAGAGCGACCACGCCCGCTGCCGCCGCGATCAGCCGCCGCTTGCCCGCTCGTTGGTGTCTCACTCAGTACCTCCATGGGGGGTGGGAGGCGCACGGCTCCGCGCGGCCTCCGGGGAGTTACCTGACATGAGCAATGCACTCGCCGGACCCGATCGCGTCCATGACAAGTGACGGCGCTGAGTATGGCCGGGTCCCCGTGCGCCCACAAGAGCCGGTATTACGCCAACACGCTGAGGGCGTGAGGGAGTTGAGGGGTCACGAGAGGCGACGCCGACTGGTCCTCGCGGTGGACGGCGCGTCCGTCGATGAGCGGGGGCGTGCGCATTTCGCGCGCCTGGCTGAGGTCGTTGAACGCGGGGGCCGCGCCTGACGTATCAGCCGATGTCGGCCCGGGCCGGGGAGAGCCGGGCCGGTGGCGGGCGGGGGACGGGGGACGTGGCCGGACGGGGGTCAGCCACGTCCCCGCGCCGCACGCGCACGTCCCCACACCGCACGCGGGAACGAGGAGCGGGCCCGCGGGCCGAGGAGCGGGAAGCCGCCGCTCGGCGTCAGGTCGCGGTCAGCGCTCGTCGCAACCGCTCGTAGCCCGGGGCGAGTTCCCGCAGCGCCGCGCTCGCCACCTGGTCGTCGCCCACCACCACCGGGTACTGCAGCGCGCCGACGCCCCGCGCCAGCCAGGACGCCGCAGCCGACGCCTCGCCGAGGCTCAGCAGGTCCAGGCAGTCGGCGGCGTCGCCGAGCCGGCGCGCTCCCAGGCGGATCGCGAAGTGGGCCAAGTGGGCGCGGACGCCCGGGTCGAGGCCCCGGTCCACCCACGCGGCCAGTTCCTCCAGCGCGGCGGCACCGCCGAGGGAGCCGGGTGGCATCGGACGGTCCGTGCGGCCCGCGAGCCACGCCGCGGCGCCGGGCAGCGCCGCCCGCAGCGCCTGCTCCTCCGTCACCTCGCGCCGCCGCACGAAGCGGGTGCGCTGGATGTACGGGGTGTCCGTGTACGGGACCGACTCCGCCCGCCACGCGATGACGAACTCCCTGATGGGGAGGGTCGCGTAGGGGTGGCCGTGCGGATCGTGGAACAGCACGGTGTCGCCCTCCACGGCGAGCGCCACCACGTAGTGGTCGCCGTCGCCGCCGTGGACGGCCGGGGTGCCGGGCTGGTGGAGCAGCAGGCCCATGTCGACCGGGCCCACCAGGACGGGACCCTCGGCGCAGGAGGCGCGCAACCGGTCCTGGGCCTCCTCGTGGGTGCCGCCCGACACCCGCGCGCACGTCCAGCCGAGCAGGTCGACGGCGTCGTCCAGGCCGACCTCGGGATCCCAGCCGTAGGGGTCGAAGAACGGCAGCGTGCCGCCGACGAGTCCGACGCCGAAGGCCGAGCCCGTGAGGGTCTCGACGACCGCGGGCGGGGGCGCGTCCGGGCCGAGCATCATCGCGAGGGAGTGGGCGTAGCAGTAGGGGCCGGAGCCGACGTAGGGCAGGTGGCGTGTGTCGTGCGCCGGCCGGAACCCGGTCTCCCGTACGGGACTCGTGCGCGTCATGCGGTCGCCCCCTGGGCCCCCTGCGGCTCTTGCCGTTCCTGCGGCTGAAGCGGCTCCTGGAGCTCCGTCACCCACTGCGTGCGGTCCGCGGGACAGGCCAGGGAGAGCTCGCGGGCGTACCCGGCGGAGCGGTGTCCGTGCTCGTCGATCCAGCGGGCCAGGGCCTGCGCGGTGGGCAGCACGTCGTCCATGGCGCCCCGGTGCACGATCGTGGCGGCGCGCTCGACGCCGGGCACGTCGACCATCCGTACGCCCTCGATCTCCTGGACGTCCGCGGGGACCGGCAGCCCCGCGTGCACGGTGATCTGCCCGGCCCGCGGCCCGTCCTCGTAGCGGGCCGTGCCGGGCCCGGCCGGTACGACGCCCGCGGCCGCCACGCGGCGGCACACCTCCTCGAACAGGGGGCTGATGACCGGCCCGATGTCCTGCGGCCCGTAACTCCCGGCGGTGCCGGTCAACTCGGCGAGCCGCACGGGTGGCAGGCTCTTCACCACGACGTCGTCGGTGGACATGGTTCCCTCGCTCTCCAGGGTGCGGAGCCTCACCTCGACCTGGTGGAGCCGGGCGGCCGCGGCGGCCCTGGCCGTCTCCAGGTCGGCACGGCGCAGCCGCAGCATCCCGCGCAGCTCCTCGGCACTGACCTCGTCGTCGAGGATCGACCGGACCTGCTCCAGGGTGAAGCCGAGGTCCTTGAGCGCGACGAGGCGGTTGAGCCGGGCGAACTGCGCGGCCTCGTAGAAGCGGTAGCCGCTGGCCGGGTCGGTGCGGGCGGGGTGCAGCAGCCCGATGGCGTCATAGTGACGCAGCATGCGGACCGACACCCGGCCGTGCTTGGCGAAGTCTCCGATGGTGAACATGACTCCTCCAGTGCAGGGCCTGACACGGTGTGAGGGTCAAGCGTGGTGTGCGGGGCGGGCGCGGGGGCGAGTCGGGCGCGGTGTGCGGATCAACCCTACGAAGGGACCGCCCGGCGGTACGCCCGCCGTCGCGGGCGGCGGCCGACGACGGGAATTGTCAGTGGCGGGCGCCAGACTGGTGGGTTCGAGCAAGCATCGCCGAACCGAAGCAGGGAGCTGTCTCCATGAACGGCCTCACCCCTCCCCAGCACGCCGCGGCCCAGGCATACGTGCGGCTGCTCCAGTCCGTCCGCGCCGCCCTCGCCGACCCCGAGCACGCCGCCCGGGCCCTGCCCCTCCTCAACGCCCCGATGGCGGAGGCGGACGAGGCCCTGCACCGCGCGGGCCTGGCGGGCAACGAACGGCACCTGCTCGACCTCATCTACGAACTCCCGCTCCGGGAGCTGCCGATCCACGAGCTGCCGCTGCGACATCCGGCGGCCCAGGGACACTGACCGCTCAGGGGCACTGCCCCCTAAGGGCTCAGGGAAGCCAGAAGTTCCTCCCTGCCGGTCACCCCGGTCTTGCGGTACACCGCCTTGAAGTGGTCGTTGACCGTGTGCGGTGACAGGTCGAGGCGGCGCGCGATCTGCTTGACCGCGAGACCTTCGAGGGCCTGCTCGACGACCGTGCGCTCGCGCCCGGAGATCCCGTACCACTGGGCGAGCGCGGGCAACAGGTCGGCGGTGGAGGCGGGTTGGAGGGTCACCACGACCGTGCCGCCGCTCTGCCCTCCCGCCCCGCCCGGCCCGCTCTCGAGCGGCTGGGCCGTGAGGGAGAGCCACCCCAGCGGCGTGGGGGCGCGGGTGAGCGCGGCGGCCGCCGTGCGCCGCGCGGTGTAGGTGATGTGCCAGGCGAAGCCGAAGAGTTCCTGGTCCCCGGCGGGCCCGGAGGGATAGACGCCGGGCACGAGTCCGCGCGCGGCCTCGCGGACCCCCGCGGTCACCCCGGTGATCGTGTCGTCGGCGCCGATGACGACGACACCGGGCGCGAGCGCGGGCGGGACCCTGCCGTGCCGGGGCCGCAGCGGCTTGTCGGTCACGTACCGCCGCACGGCCCGGGTGAGGGGGCCCGCGAGCTCGGCGGCGCGCGCGTTCTCAGCGGGCGAGAAGGGGCGGGAGCCGCGCTCGCGCAGCAGCACCAGCGTGCCCCAGAGCACGCCGCGCAGGCTGAGCGCGACGCACAGCTCGCTGCCGTATCCGTCGGCGGCCATGATGCCGTGCAGACGACGCACCCCGGGCCGCTCGTCCTGCGCCCCGGCGCCGAGCACGACGGCCGGGCAGGCTCCGTGGACGAGCTCGGCGACGGGGCTGCGGGTGCGGCCGAGGGCATCGGCCCGGTCCATGCGGCGCCGGGCACGCGTGTCGTAGCTGTTCTCGCAGGCGAGGAAGCAGCGCGCGCCGGTGAGCGGGTCGTAGCCCGTGAGCAGATAGCCGTCGTGCGGCAGGAGCCTGGCGAGGTGCCGGGAAAGCTCCGCGCCCAGCTCGACCACCTTGCCCGCCCGCGCCCCCGCCTCCGGCACGGAGCGCGCGACCGAGTCCACGGAACTCGCCGAACTCAGCAGTCCCGCAGCACCCGTTGCCGCCACCGATGTCGCCGATTTCACTGAACGCACTGTTTCCACCCCCGTGGCCGCGCGCCGAGTCTGCCACACACCATCCGGTCAAGTCCGGCTATTTCCGGGCGACTTCCTCTTCCCTCGCGTGCTGGGCAAGGCGTACGGGCGGACGGCGGCGGGCCGCACCGCCCTCAGCGGAAGCGTCCGGGCGTCGTGCCCACGATCCGCTTGAAGTGCCGGTTCAGGTGCGACTGGTCGTAGAACCCGGCGTCCGCCGCCACCTGCCCGGGCGGCCGCCCGTCGAGCAGGAGGCGCCGGGCCCGGTCGACCCGGCGGGCCATCAGGTACTGGTGCGGGGCGATGCCGAAGGCGCCGCTGAACGCCCGGATCAGATGGGTGGGATGGGCGTTCAGGAGCAGCGCGGCCTCGTCGAGGGTGACACCCTCGTGCAGCCGTGCGTCGAGGAGGTCCCGCAGCCGGTGGGCCACTCCCCGGACGGCCGCGCGCACGGGCGTGACGAGCCGGGGCCGCAGATGGGTGTGGAGCCGCTCCCGGATGAGGGCGAGCCTGCTCTGTGCCTCCAGTTCGTCGCCCCAGTCCGCGAGCGCGGTGTGCAGCTGCCCGACGCGGCGCCGCAGCAGCGGGTCGACGAGGTCGGGGTCGTCCACCGCGGGCCCGATGAGGCTCGCGTCGAGCTGGCTCAGGTCCAGATAGAGGACCCGCTTGCGGAAGCCGTGGGCGGTGGCGGGCGAGCCGTTGTGCGCCACCTGCGGCGGGAGCAGGGAGACGGTGTCGCCGGGGGTGCCGCGCTCGTGCCGGTCCAGGTCGTAGCGGACGGCGCCGTCGTCGACGATGAGCAGCGTCCAGACGTCGTGGACGTGCATCGGATACGCGTGCTCGGTGAAGTGGGCGTGGAAGACCTCCACGACACCCGGGACCTGCGGGCGCCACGCGGACACCTGCTCGCCGGCCACCATGCAAGGAATGTACAAGACGGTACGAGGCCCCGGTCGGCAGTCTCGAGGCATGACCACCGACGACACCGCCCCCGTCCGCTTCGACACCAAGATCGCCGTGCTGCTGCGCTCGGACCTGGAGACCTGGCAGCGCCTCAACGTGACGGCCTTCCTGGTCAGCGGCCTGGGCGCAGAGCTGCCCGAGGTGATCGGCGAACCGTACGCCGATGCCGATGGCACCCCGTATCTGCCGATGTTCCGCCAGCCCGTCCTGGTCTTCGAGGGCACGAAGGAGACGCTGACGGCGGCGCACGGCCGCGCCCTCTCCCGCTCCCTGCCCCGGTCGGTGTTCACCTCCGACCTGTTCGCCACGGGCAACGACCGCGACAACCGCGCCGCGGTGCGGGCGGTGCCGGGCGACGACCTGGACCTCGTGGGCCTGGCCGTGTACGGGCCGCGCAACGCGGTGGACAAGGTGCTCAAGGGTGCGCGGATGCACCCCTGACGGCAACAGGCGGATGCACCCCTGACGGCATCGGGACGGCAACAGAAAGAGGCCGCCCTCTCGGGCGGCCTCTGCCGTGCGGTTCTCAACCGACGTTTCCGTCGGGACGACAGGATTTGAACCTGCGACCCCTTGACCCCCAGTCAAGTGCGCTACCAAGCTGCGCCACGTCCCGGCGCGATCGGCGGTGGTGTTCCGCGTGATCGCGTACGCAGAACTTTACCCCACGTTCCCGGGTGCTCCGCCGCCCCCGGCGCCGTCGGCGGCCGGGCCCGCGGGACAATCACGGCATGAGTACTGCACCCCGAGGACGGGCCCGCGACCGTGACGCCGAGGGCCGGGCCCGCAATGCCCGGCCGCGCGACGGACTGGGGCGGCCGCTGCCGTACGGGACGGACGGGGTGGCGCGGCAGCCGGAGGGGGTCGTGCGGACGCCCGCCGAGACGGTCGCGGAGGCCCAGGCCCTGCTGGACGCGGGGCGCCCCTTCCACGCGCACGAGGTCTTCGAGGACGCCTGGAAGTCGGGGCCCGAGGAGGAGCGCGGCCTGTGGCAGGGGCTCGCGCAGCTCGCCGTGGGGCTCACGCACGGGGCACGCGGCAATGTGACGGGCGGGGCGCGGCTGCTGCGGCGCGGGGCGGGCGCGGTGACGGCCTGGTGCGGGGCGGCGCCCGGCCGGGAGCGCCCCTACGGGATCGACGTGCCGGGCCTGGACGCGTGGGCGCGGTCGCTCGCCGACCGGCTGGAGACGGACGAGGGCCCCGTGGACGCGGCGGCGCAGGCGCCTCGCCTCGGGGCGGGCAGGGCCGGCTGAGCGCGCGGGCCGCGCCGAATCCGCACACGTCACGCTCTCCGCCGGGGCCGCCCGACCGGACGGGCCCCGCATGCACATGCCCGGGCCCGGTGTGAGGGTGACCCTGTGACCACCACAGATGAGGCCGTTCCCGCCGGGCCCGCCGCCGAGGCGTCGGCGCCGCCCGTCCTGGACAAGCGGCGCCGCAACGTCGTCTTCGCGACGATCATGCTGGGGATGCTCCTGGCCGCGCTCGACCAGACCATCGTCGGCACCGCACTGCCCACGATCGTGGCCGACCTCGGCGGGGCCGCGCACATGTCGTGGGTCGTGACGTCGTATCTGCTCGCGGAGACCGTCGCCACGGTCCTGGTCGGCAAGTTCGGCGACCTGTTCGGGCGCAAGGTGGTCTTCCAGCTCTCGGCGATCATCTTCATCACCGGCTCGTTCCTGTGCGGCCTCGCGACGAACATGACGCTGCTCATCGCCTGGCGCGCGCTGCAGGGCATCGGCGCGGGCGGGCTGATGGTGACGGCGATGGCGTTGATCGCCGACGTGATCCCGCTGCGGGAGCGCGGCAAGTACCAGGGTGCGATCGGTGCCGTCTTCGGCGTCGCGACGGTGATCGGGCCGCTGCTCGGCGGGCTCTTCACCGACCACATGAGCTGGCGCTGGTGCTTCTACGTCAACGTGCCCATCGCGATCCTCGTGGTTGCCGCCGCGGCCCGCACCATCCCGGTGGTGAAGTCGGTGGTGCGGCCCGTGATCGACTACATGGGCATCGCACTCGTCGCGATCGGGGCCAGCGCCCTGATCCTGGCGACGAGTTGGGGCGGCAACCAGTACGCGTGGGGCTCGGGCACCATCATCGGGCTCTTCGCGGGCGGCGCCGTGGCGCTCGCGCTGTTCTGCGTCGTCGAGACGCGGGCGGCCGAACCGATGCTGCCGATGCGGCTGTTCGCGAACCCGGTCTTCACCGTCTGCTCCATCCTCAGCTTCATCGTGGGCTTCGCGATGCTCGGCGCGATGACGTTCCTGCCAACCTATCTGCAGTACGTGGACGGGGACTCGGCGACGATCTCCGGCGTGCGCACGCTGCCCATGGTGATCGGTCTGCTCATCGCGTCGATCTTCAGCGGCAACGTGGTCAGCAAGACGGGCCAGTACCGGATCTTCCCGATCGTCGGGGCGCTCGTCATGGGCGTCGGGCTCTATCTGCTGTCGCTGATGAAGAGCGAGACCAGCACGTGGCTGGAGTCGTTCTACATGTTCGTGCTCGGCGTCGGCATCGGCCTGTGCATGCAGGTACTCACCATCGCCGTGCAGAACACCGTCGCGTACACGGACCTGGGCACCGCCACCTCCGGCGTGACCTTCTTCCGTACGCTCGGCAGCTCCTTCGGGACCGCCGTGTTCGGCACCATCTACGCCAACACCCTCAAGCCGAACCTCCAGGACGGGGTGCGGGCGGCCGCCGCGACCGGCACCGGCGACCCGGCGGCGATCGCCAAGGCGGCGCAGAGCCCGGAGGGGCTGCACACCCTGCCGGAGGCCGCGGCGGCGCCGATCATCAAGGCGTACGCGGACACGCTGCACACCGTGTTCCTGTGGACCGTGCCCGTGGCGCTCGTCGGCTTCGTGGTGGCGCTCTTCCTCAAGCAGGTGCAGCTGCGGGACAGCGCGCGCATGGGCTCCACGGACATGGGTGAGGGCTTCGCGCAGCCGTCGAGCGGGGACTCGGGGCGACTCCTGGAGCGGGGTGTCGCGAACATCGTCCGCAGTGTCGGGACGGGCACGGCGCGCTCCGTCGTCAGCCGCTCCGACACGCGCCTGGACATCGCGGGTGCCTGGGCGGTGATGCAGGTCTTCATGTTCACGCGCATGGTCGGGTACGCGAGCCTCACCCTGATCGCGGACCGCCGCCGGGTGCCGCCCGAGGTCCTGGTGCCCGTCTTCGACCGCATGGCGGACGAGGGCTATCTGACCCGCACCGGCACCTACTTCTCGCTCACCCCGGCGGGCGAGCGGGAGGCCCAGGTGATCGGCGACGCGTGGACGGCGTGGCTGGGCGAGCAGGTCGAGAAGGACATCGGGCGCCCGGCCGGCAAGGAGCTGATGGCCGCGGTCGACGCCATCGCCAAGAGGCTGCTCGCGGAGGACCTGTCGGAGGGACCGCCACCGCCCAGAGAGCCGGTGGAGGCGGCCACCGGCCGCTAACGCAGCAGGAGTTGCAGGCCCCCGAGCACGGTCGCGCCGATCACCAGCTGTTCGAAGAGGCGCTGGTTGATGCGGTGCACACAGGCCCGGCCGAGGTACGCGCCCGGCACGACGAAGAGCACGAGGGCCGCGTCCAGGAGCAGGGAGCGGCCGTCGATGAGGCCGAGGCCCGCGCTGAAGGGCAGCTTCGAGGTGTTCACGATGAGGAAGAACCACGCGGAGGTGCCGAGGAAGCTGAGCTTCCGGAAGCCCGCCGAGAGCAGGTACATCGACATCACAGGGCCGCCCGCGTTGGCGACCATGGTGGTGAAGCCGCCGAGGACGCCGTAGGACGGGGCCTTGAACCGGCCGGTGCGCAGGCCGAGTTCGGCGTTCTCCTCCTGCTCCTCCTGCTCCTCCTGCCGGGCTGCGGCCCGGCGCCGCCAGACCGTGACGGCGGCCATGAGCAGCAGGATGGCGCCGATCGACGTCCGTACGGCGGCGTCGTCGGCCCACATCAGGAACACCGTGCCGAGGACCACCCCGGCGCCCACGGCCGGGAAGAGCCGCCACAGGGTGGGCCAGTGGGCGTGCCGCCGGTAGGTGAGGACGGCGAGGAGGTCACCGGCGATCAGGACGGGGAGCAGCACCCCGGTGGACTCCCGGGCGGGCAGCACCGCCGCGAAGATCGCGAGGCTGACCGTGTTGGCGCCGCTGACGGCGGTCTTGGAGAAGCCGACGACCGCGGCCGCGGCGGCCAGCGCGGCGAATTCCCAGGGCGTCACGGAAGGGAGGGCAGGGGCGAGAGCTATGGAGTGCATACCGGGAACTGATGGTACGGCCAAGCAACTTGGCGGGCGCCACCCGTGCGGTGCCCCGCCCGCCCCTCTCCCTGCCCCTGCCCCTTCCTCTGCCCCTGTCCCTCCCTCTGCCCCGGCTCAGTCCCGCTCCACCACCAGCGCGCTGCCCTGGCCCACACCCACGCACATCGTGGCCAGTCCGCGCCGGGCGCCGGTGCGGCGCATGCGGTGGAGGAGCGTGGTCAGGATGCGGGCGCCGGAGCAGCCGAGGGGGTGGCCGATGGCGATGGCGCCGCCGCTCGTGTTGACCCGCTCGGGGTCGATGCCGAGGCCGTCCACGCAGGCCAGCGCCTGGGCCGCGAACGCCTCGTTGAACTCCGCCTCCTCGATGGCCGAGATGTCCCAGCCGAGCCGGGTCAGGGCCTTGCGCGTGGCGGGGACCGGGCCGATGCCCATGATGTCGGGGTCGACCCCCGCAGAGGCCCCGGCCGCGTACCGGCCGAGCGACTCCAGGCCGAGGTCGTTCAGCGCCTCCTCGCTCACCAGGAGCAGCCCGGCCGCACCGTCGTTCATCGGTGAGGCGTTGCCCGCCGTCACCGTGCCGCCCTTGCGGAACACCGGCCTCAGAGCGCTGAGCTTCTCGTACGAGGTGTCCTCGCGCACGCACTCGTCGGCCGCCACGACCCGCGCCTCGCGGGTACGGGTGGCCGGGATCTCGACCGGGAGGATCTCGTCGTCGAAGTACCCCTTCGAGCGGGCCTCGGCCGCGCGCTGGTGGCTGCGCAGCGCGAACTCGTCCTGCCGTGCGCGCGAGATGCCGTACCGCTCGGCGACCTCCTCGGCGGTCTCCCCCATCGCGAGCAGGCCGTGCAGCTTGTTCATCTCCGGGTTGACCAGGCGCCAGCCGAGCCGCGTGTCCGCCGTCTGCATCGTGTGCGGGAGCGCCTCGTCGGGGCGCGGCAGCACGAAGGGAGCACGGCTCATCGACTCGGAGCCGCCCGCCAGCACGATGTCGGCCTCCCCGGCGGCGATCGTGCGCGCCGCCGTGGTGACCGCCTCGAGACCCGAGGCGCACAGCCGGTTCACCGTCGCTCCGGGCACGGACTCCGGCAGCCCCGCGAGGAGGGCCGCCATGCGGGCCACGTTGCGGTTGTCCTCGCCCGCCTGGTTGGCGGCGCCCCAGTAGATGTCGTCGATCCTGGCCGGGTCCAGCTGGGGCAGGTCGGCGAGCAGACCGCGGACGACGCCCGCCGCGAGGTCGTCGGGGCGTACGGAGGACAGGGCGCCGCGGAGCTTGCCGATGGGGGTGCGGCGGGCGGCGGCGAAGTGGACTGTGCGCACGGTGCGGCTCCGGATCGATGCGTACGTTAATTAGCGGTGCTAGTTTTGAGTGTAGACGGGGGTGCCCCGGCGGGGAAGGGTTCCCTGGCGATGAGGCGCCCTCCTGGGGCTCCGCCCCCAGACCCCCCGGATCGGCGCTTCGCGCCTCGTCCTCAAACGCCGGACGGGCTGAGACACCCCCGCACCGCCCGCGCCGCGAGCGCACCTTCGCGCGTGACCGCCCTGGCCGACCTCACCCGCCCGACGGCGTTGCCCACCGCGAAGACCCCTGGCTCCGTCGTCCGGAACCCTCCGGCCGGCGACAGCCCCGCCCTGCGGCCCAGCTCCCACTCCGGCACGAAGTCCCCGCTGAACACGACCGTGTCGCACGGGAGATGAGCCGTACGGCCCGATTCCGCCCGGGTGACCCGCACCCCCGTCACGCGCCCATGGCCCAGGATCTCCGTCACCGTCGTCCCGGTGAGGAGCGGGACTCCGTGGTGCAGGCGGCTCGGGGCCGTCCGGTGCCAGGGGGCCGGGGCCTGCGCGAGGTGCGTGGTGATCGCCACGCAGCGCGTGCCCGCGCGGCGCAGGGTGTCCAGGGCCGCATAGCCGACGGGTTCCGCTCCGACCACGACCGCGCGGTCGCCGGCCCTGCGTCCGTAGAGGTGGACGGTCTGCTGGAGTTCGCCCGTGGTGAGGACTCCGGCGGGGCGCGTGCCCGCCACGAGGCGTGCGGCGCGCGGGCGTTCGCGGGCGCCCGTCGCGATGACCACGGCCCGTGCCGTGATCTCTTCGAGGCCGTGCGGGCTCGTCGTGCGCACCGTGCGGGGGCCTGCCCAGCCGGTGACCGTGACGCCGGTGCGTACCGTGGCCCCGGCCGCGAGCGCCGCCGCGACACCGCGGGCCGCCGACGCCGGGCCCGTGAGGGCGCCCCAGGGGCCGAAGCCCCGGTGGGCGCAGTGGCGCGGGACGCCGCCCGCCGTCTCTTCCCGCTCCAGGACCTCGACGCGCACGCCGACGCCGGGGGCGGCGACGCGACCGGGGGCGGCGACGGCGCGGGCCACCGCCAGGCCCGCCGGGCCGCCGCCGATCACCAGGACGTCGACCTGCCGTACGGAGATCCGCTCACTCATGACGTCAACTCACCCCCACCCTGCATCAGTTCACGCACGCGCGCACCACAGTAGAAGCCCTGGCAGCGGCCACTTCTCGCCCGCGTCCTGCGGCGCAGCCCCTCCACCGATACCGGCGGCACCGTGCTCGCCAGCGCGTCGCGGATCTCGCCGCGCGTCACCCGCTCACAGTGGCAGACCACGCTGCCGTACGCGGGGTCGGAGGCGATGAGGTCGGCGCGCTGGTACGGGCGGGGGCTCGCCTCGCCCAGGTTGGGCATGTGAACGCGCGGCAACTCCGCCGGGTGGTCGGCCACTTCGAGGCCCGCCTCCGCCAGGAGCTCCATCACGTGGCGGGCGATCGCCATGGACGCGGTCAGGCCGGTGGAGCGGATGCCGCCGACCGTCACGTAGCGCTCGCCCTCGTGGGAGCGGATCCGGTAGTCCTCGTGCCCGGTGGCGGCGCGCAGACCCGCGTAGACCGTCGTCACCTCCTCGTCGAGGAGGGCGGGGAGGATGTGACGGCCCTTGTCCAGAAGGGAGTTGAGGCCGTCCGGTGTGGACTCGGTGGCCGTCTTGTCGTCGAGGTCCTCCGCCGTAGGGCCGAGCAGGACGTTGCCGTACACGGTGGGCGCGACGAGGACTCCCTTGCCCAGGGCCGTGGGGACCGGCAGCAGGATGTGCCGGACCAGGTCACGGGCGAACTTGTCGAAGACGATCAGCTGGCCGCGGCGCGGGCGGACGGTGAAGTCGTCGTGGCCGAGCAGGCGGTCGACGGTGTCGGCGTGCAGGCCCGCCGCGTTGACGAGGTAGCGGGCGCGGATCTCGCCCCGGGGCGTGGTGAGCGTGTGCGGACCCGCGGAACTCCCGGAACCCCCAAAGCTCCCGGAACCCCCGGCTCCCTCAAAGCTCCCGGAGCCCCCGGAACCTCCGGGATCAACCGCCGTCACCGGGGCGTTGAGGTGGAGGTCCACGCCCGCCCGCACCGCCTGCGTCGCGTACGCCAGCGGGGTCGTCCAGGGGCAGATGATGCTCTCGCCGGGGACGTGGAGCCCGCCGAGCGCGCCGGGGCCCAGGTGCGGCTCGCGGGCGTGCACCTCGGCCGGGTCCAGGAGGCGGGCCTCGGTGCAGCCGTTGCGCTCCGCCTTCGCCAACAGGCCGGGCAGGGCGGCCAGTTGGTCGTCGGTCCAGGCGACCAGGAGCGCGCCGACCGGTTCGACGGGGATGCCGGTCTCGGCCGCGTACGCCGCCAGGAGCTGCCGGCCCTCGCGGACCAGGCGGGCCTCCAGGGAGCCGGGGACCGCGTCGAAACCGGTGTGCAGGATGGCGGTGTTGGCCTTCGAGGTACCCGCGCCGATGTCGTCGGAGGCATCCAGGAGGGCGGTGCGCAGGGGGTGCCGGGCCAGCTCGCGGGCGATGGCGGTCCCGACCACACCCGCGCCGATCACCACGACGTCGTACGGGGAGCCGTCGGACCCGTCGGAGTCGCCGGAGTCGCCGGAGTCGCCGGGCAGGGGACCGGTGCGGGTGAGGGTGCCACGGGTCACAGGACAGCGCCGTCCGGCGTGCGGGCCAGGAGCGCCGCCACCTCCGCTCGGAACGCGGCGCGGCGTTCCGTCGCCTCCGTCGCGGTGATGCGCGGTTCGTAGACCGCGGCCGGGCGCCACTCCGGGAGGGCCTCGCCGACCGTGAGGGACGGGTCGAGGCCGAGGCGGGCGACCGTGGCCACGCCGAGTGCGGTGACGTCCGGCAACGCCGAGACCTCCACCGGGAGTTGGAGCAGGTCCGCCTGTGTCTGCATCAGGAGGGACGAGCGCGTGAGGCCCCCGTCCACGCGCAGGCTCGTCAGCGGGGTGCCGAGGTCCGTGGCGGCCGCGGCGGCGAGCTCGGCGACCTGGGCGGCGATGCCGTCGCACAGGGCGCGGACCAGGTGGCCGGGGGTGGTGTCCAGGCCGAGGCCGGTCAGGGAGCCGCGCAGGTCGCCGCGCCACCAGGGGGCGGCGAGTCCGGCGAGGGCCGGGACGAATGTGACGCCGCCGCTGTCCGGCACCGACGAGCCGACGGGGTCGATGTCCTGCGCGCCGGAGATCACACCGAGGTCGGTGAGCCAGCGGACGGCGGACGCGGCCGTGTACACCTGGCCGTCCAGGCAGTAGCTGGAGCGACCGCCGAGCCGCCAGGCGACACAGCTGACGAGGCCCGAACTGCCGCGCCGGGGGCGGGTTCCGGTGTGGGCGAGCAGGAACGCACCGGTGCCGTAGGTGCACTTGGCGCCGCCCGCCTCGGTGACGTCCTGGGCGAGGAGCGCGGCCTGCTGGTCCACGAGCAGCCCGGTGAGCGGGAGTTCGGGGCCGAAGGCGGTGGTGGTGCCGACCGGGCCCGCCGCGTCGACGACCTGCGGGAGCTCCTCGTCGGTGAGGCCGAAGAGGTCGAGGGCGCGCGGCGACCAGGTGACGGTGTCCAGGTCGAGGAGCTGGGTGCGGCCCGCGGTCGCGGCGTCGGTGGCGTAGGCGCCGGTGAGCCGGTGGACGAGCCAGGCGTCGCTGGTGGTGACCACGCCCGCGCGGGTGCGGTGGCGGCGTATCCACGTCATCTTGGGCGCGGCGAAGTAGGGGTCGAGCGGCAGCCCGGTCAGCTCGCGCAACTCCTCGGCATGCGGGGCGAGTTCGGCGCAGACCGACTCGGCCCTGCGGTCCTGCCAGACCAGCGCGTCGGTGAGCGGCTCGCCCGTCGCGGGGTCCCAGGCGAGCACCGTCTCCCCCTGGTTGGCGAGGCCCACGGCGGCGACGGGCTCCCCGGCCCCGGCGAGCGCGCGGCGGCCCGCCGCCACGACCGAGTCGTACAGGGCGGCCGGGTCGACCTCGACGAGGCCGCCGGGGAGGTGACGGGGGCGCACCGGCGCGGTGCCCGTACCGATCACGCCGCGCTCGGGGCAGACCACGAGGGCCTTCGTGCCGGAGGTCCCCTGGTCGACGGCGAGCACGGGGCGGCTCTCATTCGTGATCACCGCGGCAGACTCCTACAGGCGCCCGAAGGGCGTCAAGGTCTCCTCGCGGTCCGTGTGAGCCGGCAGACATGCGGCGCGGCATTCAATTGATTTCTCATTCATTTTCTTACTCTCGCCACTCCCGGCTCATCTATCACTGTCCGAAAGCACGGCATCGACATAAGCGAATCTTTTAGAAAGCCAAAGACATGGCGCAAGGTGAATTCGGGCCCTTTTCAAGGGAGTTCGGTCGGCGCCCCTTGCGGAAAGCACATGCCAATTGCACGATCGCCTCGTTCCGCAGACCCCCCTTTTCCCCGTCGAGGAGATTCCCGTGGCCACACCCGCGAACAATCGGCTGAGTCTCGGTCCCGATGCCGCACGGCAGCTCGCGACCACCACCAAGACCACCCCGCAGATGCGCGGCATCACGCCCCGCTACCTGCTGCGGGCCATGCCCTGGGTGGACGTCGAGTCGGGCGTCTACCGCGTGAACCGGCGCCGCACCTACGTGCTCGGCGACGACCGCATCACCACCTACAGCGACGACAGCGGCCACCACGTGGTGCCCGGCGACTTACGCGAAGTCCCGTACCTGTGCGACTGCGACGACGCGCTCCTGTCCGAACTCGCCGGGAACTTCACGGAGGTGACCTTCGAGGCCGGGCAGAACCTCGCGACCGAGGGCGAGTCCATGGACCGGCTCTGGGTGATCGTGCGGGGCCGCGCCGAGAAGCGGCTCACCGGGCGGTACGGCGAGGACGCGCTGCTCGAAGTCGTCGGCGACGGCCAGTTCTTCGACCTGGGCGCATGGACCCGCGGCGAGGCCATGCCCTACCGCGTGCAGGCGCTCACCCCGGGCGTCGCCCTGTGCGTCGAGCGCAACGCCCTCGCCTCCCTGACCGGGCGCGACGAGGCGCTGCGCGCGGCCGTGGACGCGTACAGCGCAGGTGAGGGGCCCGAGGCGGGCTCGGAGGCCGCCATCGAGCTGACCGGCGGGCACGTCGGCGAGCCGGAGCTGCCCGCGACGTTCGTCGACTACGAGGACGCGCCGCGCGAGTACCACATGACGCTCGCCCAGACGACGCTGCGCGTGCACTCCCGTGTCGCCGACCTCTACAACGGGCCGATGGACCAGACCCGCACCCAGGCCAATCTGACCGTCCAGGCCCTGCGCGAGCGGCAGGAGAACCTGATGCTCAACCACCCCGAATTCGGGCTCTTCAACAGCGTCTCGGCCGGGCAGCGGGTGCAGTCGCGGACCGGCGCGCCCACCCCGGACGACCTGGACGAGCTGCTCGCGCGGGTGTGGAAGCAGCCCGGCTACTTCGTGGCGCACCCGCGGGCCATCGCCGCGTTCGGCCGCGAATGTACGCGGCGGGGTGTGCCCCCGGTGACGGACAGCCGGTTCGGGAGCCCGCTGCTGACCTGGCGCGGGGTGCCGCTCCTGCCGTCCGACAAGGTGCGCTTCGCCAACGGCGCGGGGCTCGGCGCGGGCACCACGGAGATCCTCCTGATGCGGATGGGCGAGGCCGAGCAGGGCGTGGTGGGGCTGCGGCCCGCGGGCGTGCCGGACGAGGTCGAACCCGGCCTGTCCCAGCGGAACATGGGCACGGACCAGAAGGGCATCACGTCCTATCTGATGACGGCCTACTTCAACACCGCCGTCCTGGTCGAGGACGCCGTCGCCGTACTCCAGAACGTCGAGGTGTCCAAGTACCATGACTATTCCTGACGTCACGTCACTGCGGGCGCCGACTGCCGTGCCGCAGACGGCAGTTCCGGACGCTTCGGGAATTGCTGGAATTCCCGGGGATGCGGCGCCCCGGTCACCGGACCTCGCCACGGCCCAGCCCGTCGACCCGGCCGCCGCCGCGCTCCCCCGCCAGCCCGTCGCCTTCTCCCCGGAGTCGGCGCGCGTCGACATCCCGATCCTGCACCGGACCGTGAACGGCCACCCGCTGGTGTGGCTCGACAACGCGGCCACGACGCAGAAGCCCCGCCAGGTGATCGAGGCGCTCGGCGCCTTCTACGGTGCCGCGAACTCCAACATCCACCGCGGCGCGCACACGATGGCGCGCGAGGCCACGGAGGCGTACGAGGCGGGACGTGCGGCGGTGGCGCAGTTCCTGGGCGCCGAGGGGCCGGAGAGCATCGTCTTCGTGCGGGGCACCACCGAGGCGATCAACCTCGTGGCGCAGACCTGGGGGCGGGCCAACCTGGGGCCGGGCGACGACATCCTGGTGCCCGTCCTGGAACACCACTCGGACATCGTGCCCTGGCAGATGCTCGCGAAGGAGACGCGGGCCCGGCTCGTGCCCGTGCCGCTGACCCCGGACGGGCAGATCGACCAGGACGCATACGCCGATCTGCTCTCCTCGCGCACGCAACTGGTCGCGATCAGCCAGGCGTCGAACGTGCTCGGCACCGTGCCGCCGGTCAAGGAGATGACGGCGCTCGCCCACCGCTACGGCGCGAAGGTCCTGGTCGACGGGGCCCAGGCGGTGGCCCACTTCCCGGTGGACGTACAGGACTTGGGGGCAGACTTCTATGCCTTCTCGGGGCACAAGCTGTTCGCCCCTACAGGCATCGGCGCCCTGTACGCGCGGCCCGAGGTCCTCCAGGAGATGGCGCCCTGGCAGGGCGGCGGCAACATGATCGAGTCCGTCTCGTTCGCCGAGACGACGTTCGCCCCCGCGCCGCATCTGCTGGAGGCGGGCACCGGGCACATCTCCGGTGTCATCGGCCTGCTCGCCGCCCTGAACTGGCTCACCTCCTTCGACCGGGAGGCCGTCACCGCGTACGAGAACGGGCTCATGGCGTACGCGCAGCAGGCCCTCGGGGCCGTGCCGGGGCTCGAGTTGATCGGGGCGGCGCCCGAGCGGATCGCGGTGCTCACCTTCACGCTCGCAGGGCAGGATCCGGCGACCGTCGCGGCCTGGCTCGACCAGGACGGCATCGCGGTCCGCGCGGGGCACCACTGCGCGCAGCCCGCCCTGGCCCACTTCGGCCTGGAGGAGGCGGCGCGGGCCTCGCTCGCCCTCTACAACACCTCCGAGGAGGTGGACCAGTTGGTGGCGTCGCTCCGCCGGCTCCAGGAGAGCGGCGGCGAAGGCCAACAAACCATGAGGTAAGAGGTCAACAGACCGTGAGGTAAAGGGTGTTCCCGTCCGGCCGGGGGGCCGGACGGGAACAGCGGTCCGTGCGCGGCCGGTCACGGAATAGCCAACCGGCGCGCCGATCCGCCACAGCTCGATCTCAAAAGATCCATCAAACGGCAGGGAACCGGAAGAGATCGCTCTACACTGACCGCCGAACAACAGCAACTGCAACTCCTTCGCGCCACCGGCCAGTTGACCGATCCCTCTTCCCCCCAGAGGACTCATGCCCATGCCGTCCGGCCGCCCGGTGTACCACCCGGCGGGCCACGACTCCGCGCTCCGCGCCGTGCTCCAGGACCTGAGAGCGGGCCGCTGGGTGTCGACCCGCACCCTGCTGTCGACGACCCCCGACTGGGCGCTGTGGACGCAGCGCACCCAGATCCTGGCCACCGCGGCAGCCGGCTCGGACGTGGCCTCGGCCTGGCTCGCCGAGGAGCCGGACAGCATCGCCGCCGTCGTGCTGCACACCCGGGTCCTGGTCGAGCGGGCGCTGCGCGCGCACCGGGCGGGGCACCGGCAGCTGCCCGATCTGTGGCGGGAGGCGGCCGCCGCGTGCGGGGACGCCGTCGAGCGCTCCCCCGAGGACCCGGTGCCGTGGATCTGCCTGCTCTCCCTCGCGCAGCTCGACGCGGGCCAGCGCTGGGACGAGCACCGCGTCGCCGCCCCCGAGCCGATGCTCTTCCCCGGCCCCTGGGGGCTCCTGAACGAGGCCGACAAGCGCGACCCGGGCAACCGCGAGGCGTACCACCGGATGCTGCAGTTCGCCTATACGCGGCGGCCGGGCGGCCCGCTCACCGAGGCCGTCAACTTCGCCCAGTGGGCGGCCGCTTCGGCGCCCGCGGGCTCCGCCCTGCACGTCCTGCCGCTCTATACGCGCGTCGAGCGCTACCGCCGGGAAGGCGGCAACGAACACGCCCTCGACCTGCACTGGATCGCCGAGGACGCGATCCGCAGCGCCCAGCGCGCGCTCGGCCTCTGGTTCGAGCACGCCATGCCGGCCGCGACGTCGCTGCTCGACCTCAACCACCTGGCGCACGCGCTGTGGGGAGCGCACCAATTCGAGGACGCGGCACGGGTGTTCACGGTGCTCGACCCCTTCTACACGGTGGCCCCGTGGACGTACCGGACCTCCTCCCCCGGTGACCCGGACGCCGCCGCCGAGGCATTCGTGCAGGCCCGCTACCGCTGCTTCTCCGCGTCCCGCGACCCGGGCTGACCCGCGCCCCCCTTGTTGTCGGCCCCGCAACCGGCCGTTGTCGTCCGTCCCCCGACCGCCCCCCACCGCGCCACTTCCCGGAGGTTCCCCCGTGTCCCGCACCATCTGGTCGAGCGCCGTCCCAGTACCACGCCAGGACGAGGAGCAACGGCTCCGAGAGCTCGGCTACCAACCCGTACTGGCCCGCCGCATGGGCGGGTTCGGCAACTTCGCCATCAGCTTCTCCGTCATCTCGATCCTGTCCGGCTGCATGACGCTGTACGGGTTCGGGCTCGGCACGGGCGGCCCGGCGGTGATGCTCTGGGGCTGGGCGGGCGTCGGGATATTCGTGCTCTTCGTCGGCCTGGCGCTCGCGGAGGTCACCAGCGCCTACCCGACGTCGGGCGCCCTCTACTACATGGCCGACCGGCTCGGCGGACGCCGCTGGGGCTGGTACACGGGCTGGCTCAACCTGCTCGGCCTGCTCGGCGCGATCGCGGGCATCGACTACGGCGCCGCGCAGTTCACCGGGGCGCTGGTCAGCCTGCACTCCGACTTCCGCCCCACCGAGGGCTCGACCTTCCTGATCTTCCTGGCGATCCTGCTGATCCACGCGCTCCTGAACCTGTTCAACGTCCGCCTGGTCAGCCTGCTCAACTCGATCAGCGTGTGGTGGCACCTCGCGGGCGTCGCGATCATCGTGGGCGTGCTCGCGATCGTGCCCGACCACCACCAGTCGCCGTCGTTCGTCTTCGGCGAGTTCGTGAACCAGACCGGCTGGTCGAGCCCCCTGTACGTATGCATGATCGGACTGCTCCTCGCCCAGTACACGTTCTCCGGGTACGACGCCTCAGCGCACCTCTCCGAGGAGACCTCCGACGCCTCCACGTCCGCGCCGCGCGGCATCGTGCGCGCCATCTGGGCGTCCTGGATCGCCGGATTCGTGCTGCTCGCCGGGCTGACGTTCGCCATCCAGGACTACGCGGGCACGCAGGGCAGCGCGACCGGGGTGCCGCCCGCGCAGATCTTCCTCGACGCGCTCGGCTCGTCCGGGGCGACCGCGCTGCTGCTCATCGTGATCGTGGCGCAGCTGTTCTGCGGCAACGCCGAGGTGGCCGCGGCCAGCCGCATGGTGTTCGCGTTCAGCCGCGACAACGCGCTGCCCGGCTCCGCGCTGTGGCGCAAGGTCTCCACCCGCACCCAGACGCCGGTCCCCGCGGTCTGGCTCTCGGTGGGCCTCGCGGCCGTCATCGCGCTGCCGTCCCTCTACTCGAAGACCGCGTACGGCGCGGTGACGGCCATCAACGTCATCGGCATCACGCCCGCCTACGCCATCCCGATCTTCCTGCGGCTGCGCGCGGGCGACCGCTTCCAGCCCGGCCCCTGGAACCTGGGCCGCTGGAGCAAGCCGGTCGGCTGGATCGCCGTGCTCTGGGTAGCCTTCGTGACGGTCCTGTTCTGCCTGCCCCAGGCGTCCCCCGTCACGGTCGACACGATGAACTACGCGTCGATCGCGCTCGCGGTGGTCCTGATCCTCGCGACGGTGTGGTGGTTCGTGGCGCGCCGCTCGTACAGCACGCCGTCCGCGTACGGCACCGACCGCGAGCAGGCGGAGATCGCCGAGGGCATCGTCTGACCCGCCGTCCCGCGGCCTCCCGCATCCAGGAGCGACCGGCAACCGCCCTACGGTTGCCGGTCGTTGAGGATCCGCTCGAAGAGCCGGTGGTCGCGCCAGGCACCGTTGATGTAGAGGAACTGGCGGGCCAGCCCGTACTCCTCGAAGCCGCACTTGGCGAGCACGCGCTGCGAGGCCACGTTGTCGAGGAGGGTGCCCGCCTCGAGGCGGTGCAGGCCGAGCTCGGCGTCGGCGGCCTCGCAGACCCGCTCCGTGGCGAGGGCCGCGAGGCCCCGGCCCACATAGCCGGCGTCCACCCAGTAGCCGACGTTGGCGCTGCACAGCGGGCCGAGCGTGACGTTGCTGAGGGTGATGGCCCCGGCGATGTCGTCGCCCGCGGCGAGCGCCCACAGCACGGTGCGGCCCGCCTCGCGCTGCGCGAGCAGATCGCGGATCCGCTCCGCCTGCCCCCGCTCCGTGAAGAACTCCGCGGACCGGTCCGGCTCCGTCGGACGCAGATGGTCCCGGCTGCGGGTGTAGGCGCGGGCGAACCCGGCCGCGTCGTCGAGGGTGACGGGCCGCAGCACGACGCCGCCGGTGAGGGGCGTGGTCCCGGTGGTGATGGCCATGGTGGTGGTCTCCTCGTCCGCCTCGTCCGCCTTGCTTGCCTTGCTTGCCTTGCTTGCCTTGCTTGCCTCGTCCGCCTTGTCCGCCGTCACATACCGCCCGCGATCTTGAGGATCGCGCCCGTGGCGTACGAGGCGTCGTCCGACAGGAGCCACGACACGGCCCCGGAGATCTCCTCGGGCTGCCCGGCCCGCCCCATCGGGATGCGCTCGGCCATCCAGGCGGGCCGCTCCGGGTCCGCGTGGAACTCGGTCCAGATGACGCCGGGCGCCACGCAGTTGACCCGGATCCCGTCGGCCGCGAGCTCCTTCGACAGCCCCGTCGTCATGGTGTCGACGGCGGCCTTCGCCGCGGCGTAGTGGACGTACTGGCCGGGGCTGCCGAGCTTCGCCGCGTTCGAGGAGATGTTGACGATGGCGCCGCCGCGGCCGGTCCCGGTCATGTCCTGTACGGCCCTGCGGGCGCACAGCAGATAGCCCAGGACGTTGACCTCCAGGGCCTGGCGCATCCCGTCCGGGTCGGCGTCGGCGAGACGGCCGTTGGGGCCGCTGACCCCGGCGTTGTTCACGAGCCCGGTGACCGGGCCGAGCGCGGCGGCCGCCTCGTCGAAGAGCCGGTCCACGGAGGCGGCGTCGGCGGTGTCCACCTGGATCGCCGCGGCCCGACGGCCCGCCGCGCGGACGGTGGCGGCCACGTCTTCCGCGGCCTTCGCGTCGGAGCGGTAGCCGATGGCGACGTCGTGGCCGTCGGCCGCTAGGCGGGCGCAGATGGCGGCGCCGATGCCGCGGCTGCCGCCGGTGACGACGGTGATGGGGTGCGGGTGTTCCACGGGGGCCTCCAGGTGGCTGTGTGTCGCGCCGACTGGATCTTCGCACCCCCGTGGGTGGGGTGCCCTCGCGGGGGCTCAGCCGGTCTTGGCATCTTCCGGCGGCAGGCTGTCCATGAACGAGCTCACCGAGAACACCGCCCGGCCCGCGCCCGCCGGACCGTACCCGGGCGGGGACGTCAGGCCGTGGGACTCCATCGTCGACCGGTACGCGTCGAGCAGACGCACGTGGTACTCGAGCGGGGCGCCCTGCGGGTTGGCCTTGCCGAGGGGCGTGGTCGGTTCGGGGCACCACGTGGTGAAGCGGGGCGTGATGCCGCGCGACATGAAGAAGTCGAGGCCCTCGACCGTCGAGTCGATCGCCTCGTCGACCGTCTTGAAGCCGAACGGCTCGGCCATCTCGACACCCGCGACGAAGTTCGGGATGACGTTGCGCGGCCCGAAGACCTCCGCCGAGTCGAGGATGCGGCGGTGCCACTCGTCGCGGCCGACGTAGCGCTCCTTGCCGGGGCAGTACCGCTCGAACAGGTACGGGTCCCACACCTCGTAGTTGGGGTGGTAGATCCGCACTCCGTAGTCGTGGAAGCGCTGCACGTCCTCCTTGGGGAGGGCCTGCGCGACGACCTTGCCGATCCAGCGGCCGGGGAAGCGCTCCTCGATGGCCTTCGCGTACTCGCCGTAGAAGTCGGCCTCGTCCTTGCCGCCGATGTGCGAAGTGATGGCGCCGCCGGTCAGGGTGTACGCCGTGGAGGACTTGTTCGTGTCGTACCGGTCGATGATCTCCAGCGCCTCGAGGACCTCCTCGACCGGCTTGACGCCCGTGTAGGGGCGGCCGGCGGCCTTGTGCTGGCGCCAGTTGTGGTTGATGTCGCAGTACTGGCACTCCTCCTTGGCGCCGAAGTACTGGCACACCCGGAAGACCGTGAGGTAGATCAGGTAGCCCCACTGGATGGTGGGGGCGACCTCCATAACCGACTTTCCGTTGGAAAGCTTGTGCCGGTAGTAGTCGGGCATGGGCGGCGCCCCGACGTCGGAGATCCGGCGGCCGTCCAGGTAGAGCCCCAGCACGCCCTCCTCGTCGGCGGCCACGCGGTAGGGCGAGGACGGGTTCACGCGTACGGAGACGATGGTGCGGCGCAGCTCGTACGGGCCGCCGGTGAGGATGATCTCCTCCGGCGGGCGGCGCAGGGCGGCCTCGCCGAGCTCCGGCAGGGTGCCGTGGTCGAAGGAGAAGATGAAGTAGGACTTCGGCTTGACCTCGCCTGCTGCCTCGTTGGCGGTATCACTGAGTGCCGACTCGTCGAAGGCGATGCCGCCGCGCAGCAGGTCCTCCTTGATCACGGCTTCCCGCGGGACGTGCGGGAACCGCTCCATGAGTCCCTCGATCATCTCGGTACGGCTGCCGGTGCGGCTCTGCATGTGCCGGGCTCCTCGGATCCAGGCGGAGTGCTCTTCGCCCTCTGCTTCTCCCCCACGCTAACCCCGCCGCTACGGGGCCGGGATCCGCCCCCGGTAGCACTCGGGCTCCGCCGGGGGGCCGAGTACGATCTCCGCCATGCCGCCCGCCACCCCGCACGCCCCCGAACCAGTTGACGGAAACGGCATACCCGGGCAAACCGCGCACTCTAGGATTCACCCTTCCGCAGCGGGGCAGCGGGGCAGCGGGGCAGCGGGGCAGCGGGGCAGCGGGGCAGCGGGGCAGCGGGGCAGCGGGGCAGCTGTGCTCCTGCCCCTGTTCCCGCCCCCGTTCCCGCCTCGGCGGACCGGGGGGCGACCGTCGCCCCACCGAGCACTGCCCCGCCAGCCCCCGCTCACCTCGCACGGCGGGCGAGCGCCCGCAAGGACGTGCTCTTCGCCGTGCGCTCCGCCACCGCCCTGCACCGGCTCCTCGACGTCCTTCCCGTCTTTGCCGGGGACGAGCGGATCCGGCGCCGCTTCACCCTCGTCCCCGGGTCCGAGTTCGGCGTCGACGCCCTCGCCGCCATCGAGCGGGCCGGGGCCCATGTCCTGCCGTGGGCCGAGGCGTGTGGCCGCGCGCACGACCTGGTCCTCGCGGCAAGCCCCAAGGGCGAGTTGGAGCGGCTGAGCGGGCCGCGCGTCCTGTTGCCGCATGGCGCCGGGTTCAACAAGGCGGTGCCGGAAGGCGGTTCGGCCGACGGCGGTGCGGCTGACGGCAGTTCAGCCGACGGCGGTTCGGCCGACTCCGCCTCGGGGCTCGACCCCGCGCTCCTGCTGCGCTCCGGTCGCCCCCTCGCCCGGCTGCACGCCCTCGCCCACCCCAGCCAGCTCGACCGGCTCGCCGCCGAGTGCCCGGACGCCGCCGCGCGGGCCACTGTCACCGGCGACCCCACGTTCGACCGGGTCCTGGAGTCGCTGCCCCTGCGCGAGCGGTACCGCGCCGCCCTGCGCACCGACGGCCGCACCCTCGTCGTCCTCACTTCGACCTGGGGGCCCGAGTCGCTGCTCGCCCGCCGCCCCGGCCTGCCCGCCGCGCTCACCGCCCACTTCCCCCTGGACTCCTACCAGTTCGCCCTCGTGCTGCACCCGAACGAGCACAACAGGACCGGGGAGTTCGACCTGGCCGAGCAGCTGGCCCCCGCCCTCGCGGCCGGACTGGTCGTGGCCCGGCCGCACGAGGAGTGGGCCGCCGTCCTCGTCGCCGCCGACGCCGTCGTCACCGACCACGGTTCGGCGGCCCTGTACGCGGCGGCCGCGCGTGACGTCCCGGTGATCGCCGCCTGCGACGGGGGCGGCGAGGTCATTCCCGGCACCCCGATGGCTCAACTCCTGTCCATGGCACCGGTGTTGGAGCACGCGGACGACCTGGAGCGGGCCCTGGCCGCTCATCGGCCCGCCCACGCCCGCGCCCTGGCCGAGCCCGCCTTCGCCGAACGCGGCCGCGCCCTGCCCCGGCTGCGCGAGGAGCTGTACCACCTCCTCGGGCTCGACCCGCACCCCTCCTCCCCCGTCACGGCGCGCCCGCTGCCCGACCCCGCCCCGTCGGCCCGCACCCTCACCTCCCGCACCGCCTTCGCCGCCTTCGCCGCCTTCGCCGTACGGGTCGACCTCGACGCGCCCGCGCCCGGTCGCGACGGCGCCCCCGTCCCCGTACGCGTACGCGTGGAAAGGCGTCCGCCGGGCGGCGACGGGCCCCTGCATCACCTCGCCGCCGAGCACGGCGCGGCCGGGGAGCGGCAGTTGCACAGCGCCGGGCTCATCTACCGACGCGCGGCGTCCCGCCCGGCACGCGGCGAGAGCTGGACCGTCGGCGCCTGGACCACTCAGGTCCTCGCCGCCTACCCGGGCCCGCGCACGGCCGCCGTCGTGCTCGACGGCTCGCGGTGCGTGCTGCGTGAGACGGGAGGCGCGCTGCTCACGCTCACGGTGGAGCCGGACCGTTCCGACGAGGGGCGGGTGCGCCGGGCGGATCCGGCGGCGGTGCTGTCGGCGGCACACGCGTGGCTGAGGGAGCTGGAGGAAGGGGAGGACGTGCACCTCCTGCCCATCGCCCTCACCTGCGCGCTCGGGGGCCGCACTTACGCTGCGCGGCTCGCCGTGGCCACCGAGGACGAGGCCCTCCTCGAGTTCCAGTAGCGCTCCCCCGTACGGCGGAGGAGGTCCGTCCCGTACGACGACGTGGACTGTGCCTACCGGGCGCCAGCATGATCTCCATGCTGAAACCGACGGTCAAAGCCCTTCCGGACGTGCCCCGTTGGGCCGCGCTCGCCGCCCACGCCGTGCCCCTCGTCGTCCTGCCGTCGAGCCTGTGGCGGGTGGCCCTGGTCGCGAGGGCTCCGGTCGCGCCCGAGGAGCAACTCCCGGACACCCTGCCGCTCTCGGCCTACATCCTCTCGCTGAGCGTCGTCTCCGAGGTCCTGGCGTTTCTGACGCTGGGCCTGGTGCGGGCATGGGGCGAGGTCGTGCCCGGCTGGATTCCGGTGCTGGGCGGGCGCCGGGTGCGGCCGCTCGCGGCGGTGGCGCCCGCGGTGTTCGGCGTGACCGCGCTGACGGCGCTCGTCGGCTGGTTCTCCTATGCCTCGTACGCGGATCTCGGGGGCGGCGCCCAGGTCACGGACACGCCGCTCCAGTCGGCGGTCCTGACGGTCTGCTATGTGCCGCTGATCGCGTGGCCGGTGCTGCTGGGGGCGGTGACGGTCGCCTACTACCGGCGCAGGGTCAGCGCGCCGGGGAGAGCGCCACTCGGCGTCGCTCCCGGTCGACTTCGGTGACGCGGACCATGACGTCGTCGCCCTCCCGGAGACCGGGCTCCGGCCCGTGGATCAGCCCCTCGATCCCCTCGGCGACCCGGACGAAGACGCCGAACGGAACCAACTTCGTCACCTGCCCCCGGAGTTCACGCCCTGGTCCGGCCTCGTCGGCGAACGCCTGGAACGGGTCCGGCCGCATCGCCCGCAGGGACAGCCTCGCCTCCAGGTTCCAGTCGTCGAACTGGAGGAACTCGCAGGTCACGTGCTGTCCGACCTGGACGACGTCGGACGCCGCCTCGATGCGCTGCCAGGCCAGCTCCGGGATCGTGATGAATCCGACTCCCGGGTGGACCGGGTGGCCGGGGCCGTCGTCCAGCGCCACGAAGACGCCGAACCGCTCGATCGCCGCGACCGTGCCGGAGAGGAGCTCGCCCTGGCGGAGCGACGCGAGGAACGCGCAGAGCTCGGGGTGGTCGTGCTCGGTCAGTCCGCCGGTGCCGCTGCCCCTGCCCCCGCTCGCGCCCATGGCGGACAGCCTACGGCGTCCCCGCCAGGCCCCCGCCCCGCTCCCGTAGCGTCCGGGCCGCCTCTCGGTGGTGACCTGCCGCCGCCGTGTCGCCCGTCGCCTCCGCGAGAGCGGTGAGCGCGTCCAGGACGCGGAGTTCGTCCTGGAGCGAGTGGCGGGCGCGGGCCGCCGCGAGCGATGCCTCGTACAGGGGGCGGGCCTCGTCGTGGTGGCCGAGTGCGCTGAGCACCCGGCCCAGTTCGAAGCCGGTGCGTTTCGTCATGCGGGAGCGGTTCAGGCGGCGGGCCTCCGCGTGGGACCACCTCAACAGCTCGGCGGCGCGGTCGAGTTCACCGAGTCCTGCCAGCGCCTTGCCCTGCTGATACGTCTGGAGGAGCGCGCCGTACTCGTTGCCGATCTCCACGTGGATGCGGCGCGACGTCTCGAAGTACGCGGCCGCGTCCACCCATTGGCCGCGCGCGAAGCGGAGCTGGCCGTGGAAGTCCAGGACCGAGGCGCGCAGCTTCCGGTCCCCGTCGTCCTCGCCGAGCACGGCGTCCGCGGCGCGCAGGGCGGCGTCCAGTTCCGCTGCGGCCGCCTCGTGGTCGCCCTGTTCCCAGAGCGGGCGGGCCAGTTGGCAGCGCAGCCGGATCGCGGCGCGGGCCCGTCCCGCGCGCAGTGCGGCGTCGCGGCCGGTGCGGAACGCGTCGGTCACGTCGAGGTAGTGGGGGTGGTCCACGAAGTGGGTCAGCAAGGGCTCGCAGAGGGCCCATGCCTCGTCGTCGAGGCCGTGGGCGTACGCGGTGCGCACACAGGCGTAGAGCGCGCGGCGTTCGCGCTCCAGCCACCGGTAGGCCGCGTCCTTGGCGGCAGCCTGCGCGGCCTCGGCCCCGCCCTCCGCAGCGGCGGCTTCCTCGGCGGCCCCGTCCGCCGCCCTCGCGGCGCCGGTGAAGAGGACGTCCGGGGCACCGGGCACCTCCTCCACCCGCTCCGCCAGGACGAGCCGCGGCCCGGCCGCGAGCGCGTCGGCGCGCTGGGCCTGGCGGAGGTACCAGCGGACGATCCGGCGCCGCGCCTCGTCGGTCTCCGTGCCCGGACCGTCGCGCCGCGCCTCGCCGGACTCCGTGCCCCTCCCCTCGCGCCGCGCCTCGCCGGACTCCACACCCCGCCCCTCGCCGCGGGCCCGCCGGGCGCAGCGCGCGGCGTGCGCGCGCAGCAGGTCGTGCATGCGCAGGCGCCCGTCCCGGCCGGCCGTCAGGAGGCTGCACCGCACCAGCTCGTCGAGGGCGTCCTCCGCGGTGTCCTGGCCCCGGCCGAGCAGCGCCGTGGCCGCGTCGGGCGAGATGTCGGGGCCGGGGCTCGCGGCGAGGAGCCGGTAGAGCAGGGCCGCCGAGGGGCCCAGTTCTTCGTAGGTGGCGTCCCACACCGCTTCCACCAGGGGAACCCCCTTCTCCTCGAAGCGTCGGGCGAGTTCGGCGATGATCCGGGACATCCGGCGCGTCTCGTGGGAGCGCAGCCACTGCGCGGCGACCTCGAGGGCGGCGGGCAGGCCACCGCAGACGCGGGCGAGCGCGGTCACCGAGGACGGGTCGGCGGCCAGGCGGGCGTCCGTCACAGTCCGCAGCAGCAGCTCCTCGGCGTCCCGTTCGCCGAGCGGGCCGACGGCGAGTTCCAGGTCGGCCCCGCCCTTGATGCCGTGCAGCTTCTCCTGGCCGAGGGCGAGCACGACGCTGTCGGACGAGGCGGGAAGGAGTGCGTCGACCTCGCTGCCCGTGCGGGCGTTGTCCAGGATGACCAGGACACGGCGGTCGCCGGTCTGTTCCCAGTACTGCCGCTGCCGCTTGCCGAGGGTCTTCTCCAGGAGGTCGCGGGCGGTGAAGGAGGCGAGGAGCTCCCCGAGGGCCTCGGTGAGGTCGGTGCCGCCGTCGCGCCGGTGGTCGTCGAGGTTGGTGTAGCGCACGAAGTACGTGCCGTCGGCGGCGAGCCTGCGGGCCAGGTGCACGCCGAGCGCGGTCTTGCCGACGCCGTGCACCCCGTGGATCGACACCACGAGGGGCCGCCCGGCCCCCGGTGCCCGCTCCGCGGCGGCCCGCAGCACCCGGGTGCGCTCGGCGGTGCGGTCCGCGAAGTGGCGTACGTCGGGCGGGAGCTGAAGGGTCATCCGGGCGGGACCGTCGGCAACTGGTCCGTTTTCCCCGTAGTTGTGCACATGCACCCCGTGCATGCTGCCCGCCTGGATCGCCGTCCCGATCCGGGCCCCGCCCCCCACACTGTTGTTCACCTGATCGACCACGCGCCAACTCTAGGGGCACATCGCACACTTGGGCCCACGCTCCGGTCATACCCGGGCCCACCTGCGGCGCGATCATCGCCATGGGGCAGGATGAGCGACCGCGCGGCGCCATGTCCGTATCTTTCCGGGCCCGCGTGAACGTCAACGGAAGAGGACTGAGGACGGATGAACCGAGCCCTCACAGTGCACGATCTGATCGTCGCCGGGATCGCGGTGTTCGCGGGCGTCGCCGCGGGGCTGCTGCTGCGCGCGCTGCTGCGCTGGCTGGGCCGGCACGCCCTGCGGACGCGGTGGAGCGGCGACGACGTGATCGTGGACGCGCTGCGCGCCCTGGTGCCGTGCGCGGCGATCGCCGGGGGCCTGGCCGCGGCGGCCACGGCACTGCCGCTGACGCCGCAGGTCGGCCGCAACGTGCACGTCACGCTGATCGCGCTGCTCATCCTGGCGTCGACGGTGACGGCGGCACGGATCGTGGCGGGCCTGGTGCGCGGGCTCGCGCAGTCCCGGCAGGGCGTGGCCGGTTCGGCCACCATATTCGTGAACATCACCCGGGTCGTGGTCCTCGCGATCGGCTTCCTGGTGATGCTGCAGACCCTCGGCATCTCCATCGCGCCGCTGCTCACCGCCCTCGGCGTGGGCGGTCTCGCCGTCGCGCTCGCCCTCCAGGACACCCTCGCCAACCTCTTCGCGGGTGTGCACATCCTCGCGTCCAAGACGGTGCAGCCCGGCGACTACATCCGCCTCAGCAGCGGCGAGGAGGGCTACGTCGTCGACATCAACTGGCGCAACACCGTGGTGCGTCAGCTCTCCAACAACCTCGTCATCATCCCCAACACCCAGCTGTCGGGCACCAACATGACCAACTACAGCCGCCCCGAGCAGGAGCTGTCGATCATGGTGCAGGTGGGAGTGAGCTACGACAGCGACCTGGAGCACGTCGAGCGGGTGACCATCGAGGTGGTCGAGGACGTGATGACGGACATCACGGGCGCCGTCCCGGACCATGAGGCGGCCGTCCGCTTCCATACGTTCGGTGACTCCCGCATCGGGTTCACGGTGATCCTGGGGGTCGGCGAGTTCAGCGACCAGTACCGGATCAAGCACGAGTTCATCAAGCGGCTGCACCAGCGCTACCGCGCCGAGGGCATCCGGGTGCCCGCACCGGCCCGCACCGTGACGGTCAAGCGGCCCGACGGCGAGGGCGCGGGAGCGGGGACGGGTGCGGGCGAGGATGCGCCGGTCAATGAGCTCTCGGGGCTCATCCCGCATCAGTCAACGGTCAAGGAGCGGAACGAGGTAGCGCCGCACGAACGCCCGTGACTGGTCGTCCTCCTCCAGCACGAAGCAGCTGACGGGGTTGAGCAGGAAGGAGACCGTGATCCGGATCATCAGCTCCGCCACCGGCGTCGGATCGCTCTCCGGCCTGCCCTCCGTGCGCTGCGCGCGGCGCAGCCGGGTGGCGAGGTACTCCCGCATAGCGAGGAAGGCCGGGCCGCTGTCCACCGTGAGGAAGGGCAGCATGAACTCCGGCTCCAGGCGCATCAGTCCGCCGATCAGCGGGTGGTCGCGCAGATGCCGGTGGAGGACGACGAAGCCTTCGACCAGGCGCTCCTCCATCGTCGGCAGCTCCGCGACGGCCTCGTCGACCTCGGCGACGAAGCGGCGGTACTCGCGCAGCAGGCACTCCTGCACGAGCTGGTCCTTGTTGCCGACGCGGCGGTAGACGGTGACGCGGGAGACCCGGGCCCGCTTCGCCACGTCGTCGACGGTGGAGCGGCGCACGCCGAAGGTGATGAACTGCTCGCGCGCCGCGTCCAGGACCTTCTCGCGGAGCGGATCCGGCTCCGGGGCCGCTGCCGCCGCCCGGGCGATGAGCGCCGCCCCGGCCTTGCTGTCACCCGTCGACCCGGCCACAGTCGCCCCCCGTCCCCGCTCCTGACGGCGCACTGCCGCACCGCAGTTACAAAGACACTAACTCAACTGCTCTGTATCACGACCGAGTCCGCCGAGCTTGTCCGGGTTCATCTGGATCCGCATCTCCTGGACACGCCCGTCGGCCAGTTCGACGACGAGCACACCGGCGGGCACCCCGCCCAGCGAGAACACCACGCCCGCCTGACCGTTGATCCGCGCGGACTCGACCACGACGTCCTCGTAGCCCGGCTTGGCGAGGACTCCGAGGATCCAGCGCGCCACGTGTTCGGTGCCCCGGACCGGGCGGCGGGCCGCCGTCACCTTGCCGCCGCCGTCCGACCAGGCGGTCACGTCGGGGGCGAGCAGCTCCATCACCGCGTTCAGGTCGCCGCCCGTGCAGGCGGCGAGGAACTTCTCGGTGACTTCCCTGCGGGCACTCTCGTCGGTGTCGTAGCGGGGGCGCCTGGCCTGGACGTGGTCGCGGGCCCGGTGCGCGGTCTGGCGCACGGTGGCCTCGCCGCGGCCGACGGCCTCGGCGATCTCCGCGTACGCGTATCCGAAGACCTCGCGCAGCACGAACACCGCGCGCTCCAGCGGGCTCAGGGACTCCAGGACCACCAGCATGGCCAGCGAGACGGAGTCGGCGAGCTCCGCGTCCTCCGCGATGTCGGGGCTGGTCAGGAGCGGCTCGGGCAGCCACGGGCCGACGTAGGACTCGCGTTGTGCGCGGGCCGAGGTGAGCCGGTTCAGGCTGAGGTTGGTGACGGTGCGCACCAGATACGCCTTGGGGTGGCGCACCGTCGCGCGGTCGGCGTCGGCCCACTTGAGCCAGGCGTCCTGGAGGATGTCCTCGGCGTCGGCGACGCTTCCGAGCATGCGGTAGGCGGTGGCGAACAGCAGCCGCCGGTGCTCGGTGAACGCGTCGTCGGCCGTGTCGCTGGTGCTCTTCGCGTCGATCACGCACGTCAGGCTGCCAGGGGACGTCTGCGCCCGGCAAGCGAGGGGGTTCCTGCGCCGGGTGTGCCGGGTGGCCGGTCTTCGCCTGCGCGCCGAGCGGCGAACTCCCGCGTGGGTAGGCTCGGTTGCCGTACCGACGGCGGGCAGGGACAGGGCAGGAACTGGGGGCGGGCGCGCGTGGCCGACGACGTTTTCGAGCAGATCCGGAGCTGCACGGTGGATGTGCTCCAGGTCGATCCGGACGCGGTCACCCTGGACGCGGTGTTCACCGAGGACCTCGGGGCGACCAGCCTGACCGTCGTGGAGGTGGTCATGGCCATCGAGGAGACCTTCGGCCTCGACGTGCCCGAGGACGACGTCGAGGCGGTCCGCACGGTGCGGGACGCGTGCGACATGGTGCGCAGGCTGTCGTGAGGGGCGGCCGCCGGGTCGTGGTGACCGGCCAGGGCTGCGTGAGCGCGGCGGGCGTCGGCGCGGACGCCCTGTGGCACTCGCTGCTGTCTCCGCCGCCCGCGGGCCACCGCCCCGTCGACCCCTGGGACCCAACGCCGTGGCTCAGCCGCGTGGAGGCCCGGCACACGGACCGCAACGCCCAGTTCGCGGTGGCGGCGGCCGAGTTGGCGCTCGCCGACGCGGGCGGCCTCAAGGAGGTGGCCGAGCCGGAGCGGGCGGCGGTGGTGCTCGGCACGGCGCTGGCGGGCGTGGGCACGATGGAGCAGCAGGTCCTGGTGCGCGCGGCGAAGGGCGACAAGCGGGTCTCGCCGTTCGTCGTCCCCATGATCATGCCGAACGCGGCGGCGGCCGCCGTCTCGCAGCGCCTCGGGTGGCAGGGCCCCTGCGAGACCCTCACCACGGCCTGCGCGTCCGGGACGCACGCGATCGGCTCGGCGGCCCGCATGGTCGCCCACGGCGTGTGCGACATCGCGCTCGCGGGCGGCACGGAGGCGGCGCTGTGCGGCACGGTGCTCGCGGGCTTCAGGAACATGCGGGCCCTGTCCCCCGCCGGTCTCACCCGCCCTTTCGACGCGGGCCGGGACGGGTTCGCCGTCGCGGAAGGCGCCGCGGTCCTGGTCCTGGAGCCGGCGGAGTCTGCGCGGGCGCGCGGTGCGACGGTGCTCGCGGAGGTGCTCGGATCGGCGAGCACGGCGGACGCCCACGACATCACGGCCCCGCTCCCGGACGGCTCCAGCGCCGCCCGGTGTGTGCGGCTCGCCCTCCGGGACGCCGGGATCCAGCCGTCCGCCGTGGGCCAGATCAACGCGCACGGCACCGGCACGAGCGTGGGCGACCTGGCGGAGGCACGCGCCCTGGAGGCGGTCTTCGGCGCGTCCGGTCCGCCGGTCACGTCGGCGAAGGGCGCGACGGGCCACGCGTTCGGCGCGAGCGGCGCGCTGGAGGCGGCGGCCTCGGTCCTGTCCTTCACGCACGGTCTGATCCCGCCCACCCAGGGCCTGTCGGCACCCGACCCGTCGATGAGCCTGGATCTCGTACGGGACGAGGGGCGCCCTTGGGAGCCCGGCCCCGTCGTGTCGACGTCGTTCGGCTTCGGCGGGCACAACGGATGCCTGGTCCTGGGGCCCGGGCGATGAGCGGGCCGGGTGAGGCGAGCAGGACGGGTGAGGCCGGTGAGGCGGCCAGGACGGGCGAGGCGGGCGAGGCGGCCTTCCAGTGGCTGGAGGACAGCGCGCGGCGTCGCGAACGGGCGGGACTGCGCCGCGAGTTGACCCCGCGTGACGCGACCGAGCCCGGCGCGGCAGGCCCCATCGATCTGGCGGGCAACGACTACCTCGGCCTGTGCCGCCACCCCGAGGTGACGGCGGCGGCGGCCGAGGCGGCGCGGGAGTGGGGCGCCGGAGCGGGTGCGGCCCGCCTGGTGACGGGCACGACGCGGCTGCACGAGCAACTGGAGCTCGAACTCGCCGCGTTCTGCGGCACCGAGGCTGCCCTGGTCTTCTCCTCCGGCTACCTGGCCAACGTGGGCGCGCTCACCGCGCTGTGCCGCCCGGGCACCCTGATCGTGGCGGACGCCGCGAACCACGCCTCCCTGATCGACGGCTGCCGGCTGTCCGGGGCGGAGGTCGTCGAGGTACCGCACGGCGACTGGACGGCCCTGGCCAAGACGCTGGAGACCCGCCGCCAACGCCGAGCGACAGCGGTCGTCGAGTCCGTCTTCTCGGTGGACGGCGACCTCGCGGACCTGCCCGCCGTGCACGCCGCGTGCCGCCGCCACGGCGCGGGGCTCCTGGTGGACGAGGCCCACGCCCTGGGGGTCATCGGCGTGCGCGGCGAGGGCGCCCTCACGGCGGCCGGACTGGCCTCGGCCCCCGACACGGTCGCCACGCTGACACTCTCCAAGTCCCTTGGCGCACAAGGAGGTGCGGTGCTCGGCCCGCGCCGGGTGATCGAGCACGTCCTCAACAGCGCGCGCAGCTTCCTTTACGACACGGGCCTGGCCCCGGCGGCGACGGCCGGCGCCCTGGCCGCGCTCCGCCTCCTGTCCCGGGAGCCCTGGCGCCCGACCCGCCTGCGCGCCGTCGCGGCACACCTCCACGCGGGCCTCGCGGCGGCGGACCTCCCGGTCACCCCGGCCCGGGCCGCCGTCCTCTCGGTCCGAGCGGGCTCGGCAAAGACGGCGCTCGCCTGGCGGGACGCCTGCCGCACCCAGGGCGTCGAGGTCGGCTGCTTCCGCCCGCCCTCGGTGCCCGACCGCCACTCCCGCCTCCGCCTGACCGCGCGCGCGGACCTCACGGACGGTCAGGTGGAGGAAGCGGTACGGATCATCGCGGAGACCCACCCGACATAACCCCCTCCACACCCACCCACTCGGCACACCCGCCCCCACACCGCCCCGACCACCACTCCCGCCTCCGCCCGACCCGCGCGCGGACCTCACAGACGGCCGGGCGGCCGAGGCGAGACGGGCTCTCGCAGAGACGCCACCGACATCGCCCCGCCCACGCCCCACGCGTGGCGCACCCGACCATCACTCCCCCCGGCCCAACCACTCGCGCCTCCGCCTGACAGCCGGCACCGACCTCACGGACAGGCAAGCAGCGGAGGCGGCGCGGGTGATCGCGGGCTCGCGGCCGCGGCAGTCGGCTCGTGCCGTCAGCCGTGGGTGTCGTCCGGCCCCGCGAGCGCGTCCTCCACCCCGGTCTGCAGCCAGTCCGCCTGGCCCTCGTCCGCCTCGGCCGTCGCGCGGGCGAGGAGGCGCGCGGCGGCCGCCGTCCCCGTCCGCGCCAGGGCCTCCGCCGTCCGGCGCGTCACGGCCGTGTCCTCGGCGTCCAGGAGCAGCCTCAGCAGCGCCTCCGCGACCTCCGGAACCTCCGCGTGGGCGGCTAGTCGGCGCCCGGCACGGGCGCGTCGTGACCAGGAAGGGGACGCCGCCTCCGTCAGGGCCGTCTCCCGGTCACTCATCGCCTCTGGCACAGGCCCACCGTCTCATGCGCCCCTACCGGCATCAGATCCGGGAAGAGACGAGGCTCGGACCGGCACACCACCGCCCCGCTCCCCCACTCCTCCGCCCAGTCGAGCACGTGCCACTCCCCTCGGCGCGCCAGGTGAGCCCCCGCCCCGGGCCCCACCGGCAGCCCCGACAGGTCCAGGTTCCGCAGACCTCCGAGCCGGGCCTCGCCCGCCTTGACGAACGCCTCCTTGCGGACCCACTGGCGCACGAAGGCCCGTACAGGGTCGGTGGACGCGTCGACCGCCGCCCGCTCCTGCGGGGTGAGCGCGCGGGCGGCCGCCCGGTGCCAGTGCGTGCCCTGCGGGAGTCTCTCCACGTCCACTCCGATCGGCTCCCACGCCGCCGCGGCGGCCACCCGGCCGGAGCAGTGGGAGAGGGAGAGGTGCAGTCCGGGGGCCCGGGGCAGCAGCGGTCTGCCGTGGGGGCCGCCGCAGTGCGCGCACTGTTGCGTCAGCTGCAAGGAGCGCGGCGGTGCGCCGAGGACCGCGGCCGCGCACTCCCGTACGAGAAGGTGCCCGGCCACGAAGTCCCGGCGGTCCGGCGGGCGCAGCCGCTCCGCCCGCTTCCGTTCGGGCGGCGTCAGGCGGGACAGAGAGCGCCTCAAGCCGCCGTAGCGGGTGAGGACTTCTGCTGTGCCGGCCGTACACGCCAGGGGGCCCCGCTCCCTCACCGCGTCACCGGGAGGCGTGCGGGGGCGCGGAACGAGAGGAGGCCCGTCATGGGGACCTCGTGGGCGGGGCGGGCCAGGCGGAGCGTGGGGAGGCGGGCCGAGACCGTGCGCAGCACCACCTCGGCCTCCATGCGGGCGAGCCGCGCACCGGGGCAGCGGTGGCGGCCGACGCCGAAGGCGAGGTGGTCGCGGCCGCCGGGGCGGTGCGGGCAGAGCAGTTCCGGCGCGTCGAAGACGTCCGGGTCGCTGCCCGTCGCCGCCAGCATCAGCAACAGCCCGGCTCCGGCGGGGAGTTCGACCTCACCCAGGCGGACCGGGCGTGCCGTCACGCGGCGCCATGTCGTGAGCGGGGGCTCGCGGCGGAGCATCTCCTCGGCCCACGCCGCCGCCAGCCCCTTCTCCGCGCCGAGCCGCGGCCACAGCTCGCGGTCCGCGAGGCCGCGCAGCAGCATCGTCGCCAGCATCTGGCCCGTCGTGGCCTGACCGGCGATGATCATGAAGTAGCAGACGGCGACGATCTCCTCCCGCCGCAGCGGCGTCCCGTCCGGGTGCCGGTGCGCCGCCAGTCTGCCGAGCATGCCGGGCCGCCCCGGGTCGGCATGCTCTGCGAGCGTGCCGAGCCAGGCGTAGAACTCGGCGGCCCTGGAGGCGAGTTCGGGGTGGCGGGCGCGGGGCGGCAGGCCCCAGAAGAGGTCCAGCGAGGCGTCGTTCCAGCGGGCGAGGACGTCGACGTCCACTGCCACCTCGTCCGTCAGGCCGAGGACGTTCAGCATCACCGCGAACGGCAGGTCCCGGGTGAGGGCCGCGACCAGTTCGCAGGCCCCGTCGGCCGCCAGGTCCGCCTCCACCCCGTCCAGGTAGCCCTCGGTCAGCCGCTCCACCAGCGGGACCGCGGCGGCCACTTGGGCGCCGCCGAGCATCCCGCTGATGAGCCGCCGCAGGCCCGCGTGCCCGGCCGAGCCGTTGTTGGCGAGGGTCGGGGGGAGGCTGAAGCCCACCGCGGCGAGTCGGCGCAGCGCCGGTACGGAGAACCGGACCAGCGCGTCGAGGGTGTTGTCGGGGCGGTACGTCTCGGGGTCGAGCAGCACCCGGCGCACGTCCTGGTGGCGGCTCACCAGCCACAGACCGGTGCGCTCGTCCCGGTGGACGGGGGTGCTCTCACGCAGCTGCGCGTAGAGGGGGTAGGGGTCGGCGAAGAACTCCGTTGAGAACAGGTCGACTTGGGTGCCGCGCGGGTGGCCCTCGCCCGCTGTGCCGGGGTCCGTCCTCGCGCCCGCCGGGCCGTTGCCCGCCGGGCCGTTGGTCATGACGTCCATCTGTTCCACGGTGCCGAGCCCCCCGTAGCGTCGTGATCAGGCGTTGGGCGGCAGTGCCGTCCCCGCGCCGCGCCTGCGCACCGCGACCACGTCGTCCCGGTGCTCGGGCATGGTCACCTCCGCCATGCCCTCCACCACGAACCCGGCGTCCCTGATCATCTCCAGGTCGGCGGCGCCGGGCTGGCCCTCGCTCGTCAGATAGTCCCCGAGGAAGATCGAGTTGGCGATGTGCAGGGCCAGTGGCTGCAGGCCCCGCAGATGGATCTCGCGCCCGCCCGCGAGGCGCACCTCGACGTCGGGGCAGACGAACCGGACCATCGCCAGGATACGCAGACAGTGCTGCGGTGTGAGGGCCCATTCGTTCGCGAGCGGGGTGCCCTTGAACGGCATCAGGAAGTTGACCGGAACCGAGTCGGGGTCGAGCGCGCGCAGCGAGAAGGCCACGTCGACGAGGTCCTCCGGGGACTCGCCCAGGCCCGCGATGAGCCCCGAACAGGGCGAGAGTCCGGCCGACTTGGCCTGTTCGACGGTCTCCACCCGGTCGGTGTAGGTGTGGGTGCTGCAGATGTCCGCGTAGCGGTCGCCCGCCGTATTCAGATTGTGGTTGTACGCGTCGGCGCCCGCGTCGCAGAGCAGCTCGGCCTGTCCCTCGGAGAGCAGCCCGAGGCAGGCGCAGACCTCGACGTCCGGGCTGTCCGCGCGGATCGCGGCGATGGTGTCCGAAACCCGGGCGATGTCACGGTCGGTGGGGCCGCGCCCGCTCGCCACCAGGCAGACCCGCTTGGCGCCCGCGGCGACGCCCGCCGCCGCGGCCCGCGCGGCCTCCTCCGGCCGCAGCCACTTGTACGTGAGGACGTCCGCCCCGGAGCCGAGCCGCTGGGAGCAGTAGGAGCAGTCCTCGGGGCAGAGCCCGCTCTTCAGGTTCACGAGGAAGTTCAGCTTCACCCGGCGGCCGAAGTAGCGGCGCCGCACCCGGGACGCGCCCGCCACGACGTCCATGATGTCGTCGTCGGAGGTGCGCAGGAGCGCCAACGCCTCCTCGCGGGTGGGGGGTTCGCGGCGCAGCGCCTTCTCGGTGAGGGTGTCGACGAGTAGCACGACGGCAGGTTCCTCTCTTGCGCGACAGGGGGTGGAGTCTTACGCGATACGGCGGAGAGGGAGGGGGTGTGCATACGGGATGCCGTACGCCGTCGACGAGTATTCCGGTGGCCTCAGACACCGTAAAGGGGGCACATCAGGACAGGGGGCGCGTGGCCGTGGGATGCGGAGGGGCCGTGGCGTCGGAGGGGCTGTGGTGTCGGAGTGGCCGTGGTGTCGGCGTGGCCGTGGTGTCAGGCGGGCCAGCGTGCCGCGAACTCCGCCGGGTCGAAGTGGCCGCCGAGCGCCGCGCCCAGCCCGGCCGCGGCCGCCGCGAGGAAGGCCGCGCGGTCGAGTGCGGCGGCCGCCTCGGGCAGCGCGCCGATGAGCGGGGTCGCGGCCATCCCGGGCAGGTCGGCGAGGTTGCACCGCATCGCCAGGTCCGGCGCGGCGGGCCAGCTGCCGATGACGGCGCCCAGGCAGCGGACGCCCCTGCGGTCCAGGGCCTCGGTGGTGAGCGCGGTGGCGTTGAGGGTGCCGAGGCCCGCGTCGGCGACCACCACGACGGGCGCGCCGAGGTCGGCGGCGAGATCGGCGAGGGTCCACGCCTTGTCGTCGAAGCGGGCGAGCAGTCCCCCGGCGCCCTCGACGAGCACCAGGTCGTGGGCGGCCTCCAGTTCCCGTACGGCGGCGGTGGCCGCCTCCTGGCCGACCATCGGCAACCGGGCCCGGCGCGCGGCCGTGTCCGGCGCCAACGGCTCGGGATAGCGGGCGAGTTCGCGCAGCGTGGCACCGGGTCCGGCGAGCCGCGCCACCTCGGCCAGGTCACCGTCCTCGCCCGGCCGCACCCCCGTCTGGACGGGCTTCACCACGGCGACGCGGCGGCCTGCGGCGAGGGCGAGCGCGGCGATGGCCGCGGTGGTGACGGTCTTGCCGACGCTCGTACCGGTCCCGGTCACACCCAGCACTGTCATGAACCTCGTGTCTCCGTCTCTCTTCGCGACGACTCAGGGCAATCCGTACCCGGCGGCGTCAGGGGACCATGTGTCCGGTGGCTTCAGGGGATGACGTGTCCGGCGGCTTCAGGGGATTCCCCTCACCCCGCCTCCGCCGCCGCCGTCAACGCCCCCGCGATCCGCGCCACTTCGTCCTCGTCGCACACGAACGGCGGCATGGCGTAGACGAGTTCGCGGAACGGCCGCAGCCACACGCCACGGCGCGCCGCCGCGCTCGTGGCCGCTGCCACGTCCACCGGGTGGTCCAGCTCGACGACCCCGATGGCGCCGAGCACCCGTACGTCGGTGACGCCGGGCAGCTTCGCCGCCGGGGCGAGCCCGGCCCGCAGCCCCGCCGAGACGCGGGCCACGTCCGTGCGCCAGCTCCCGCTCGCCAGCAGGTCGAGCGAGGCTCCGGCGACGGCGCAGGCGAGGGGGTTGCCCATGAACGTGGGGCCGTGGGCGAGGACGGGGAGCTCACCCTCGGAGATGCCGCGCGCCACCTCCTCCGTGCACAGGGTGGCCGCGAGGGAGAGGTAGCCGCCCGTGAGGGCCTTGCCGACGCACAGCACGTCCGGGCGCACCCCGGCGTGGTCGGCGGCGAACAGCTCGCCGGTCCTGCCGAAGCCGGTGGCGATCTCGTCGAGGACCAGCAACACCCCGTACTCCTGGGTGAGTTCGCGCAGCATCCGGACGTACGCGGGGTGGTGGAAGCGCATCCCGCCCGCGCCCTGCACCACCGGCTCGACGATGACGGCGGCGAGCTCGCCGGCGTGCCGCTCCAGGAGGTCCGCGAGGTGGTCGCGGTAGCCGGGGTCGAGCGGGGCGTCGAAGCCGTCGGGCGGCGCGGCCGCGAAGAGCTGCTCGGGCAGCACGCCCCGCCACATGCCGTGCATGCCGCCGTGCGGGTCGCACACGGACATCGCGTGCAGGGTGTCGCCGTGGTAGCCGCCGCGCCAGGTCAGCACCCGGTGCCGCTCGGGGTGCCCGCGCGAACGCCAGTACTGCAGACACATCTTGAGCGCCACCTCGACCGAGACCGAGCCGGAGTCGCAGAGGAAGACGTGTTCCAGGCCGTCCGGCACGATCTCGGTCAGGCGGCGCGCGAGCCGGACGGCGGGCTCGTGGGTGAGCCCCCCGAACATGACGTGGCTGATCCGGCCGAGCTGGGTGCGGACGGCGGCGTCCAGGACGGGGTGGGCGTAGCCGTGGATGGCGGCCCACCAGGAGGACATGCCGTCGACGAGTTCCGACTGCCCCTCGAAGGGCTCGGCGAGCTCCAGGCGCGCGCCGTGCCCGGAGGCGACGATCAGCGGGGGACGCGTGCCCGGCATGGGGGCGTACGGGTGCCAGACGTGCCTGCGGTCGAGTGCGAGCAGCTCATCGGGCGTCACGGCGCCCGAGCTTAGGCGGGTGCGGCGCGCCGGGGAATGGCACGTGGGTCCGCCCGGGGGCCGGGGGGCGGAGACCAGCCATTCCGCCGACTCCCGTGCTCCACAGGGCAGTCCAGCGCTCGGGCCGCGCTCGACCCGACCGGCGGGTGGCCGGTGCACCGGCCCACGGGTGAACCGAAGCCGGTCGCGCCGCGCTCACGGGGCGGAGCCGCATCATGACCCGGCCCCGCACTCCGCACCCGGCGCCGACGTCCGGCTACGCCGCGCCGCAGTCCAGCAGGATCTTCCCCTGCCGCCCCGCCGCCCGCTCCGCGAGCAGCGCCGCGCGCACCGCGGACAGCGGGTGCACTCCGGCGACCGTCGTCGCCGCCGTCCCGTCGAGAATGAGGTCGTACACCTCGTCCAGGGCGGCGGCGACGCGGCCCCGGTCCGTGGCGTGCACCCAGTCGCGGAGCCGGAACAGCACGACGCGGACGTCCGGGCGCTCCGTCCACAGGTCGTGCGGCAGGGGCCGCCCGGAAAGGAGTCCGTAGTGGACGAGGGTGCCGCCGGGGCGCAGGGCGCGGCACAGGTCGGCGCCGTCGGGGCCGCCCACCGCGTCGAGGACGGCGTCGGCGCCGCGGCCCGCGGTGAGGTCGCGCAGGGCCGCGTCCACTGGTCCGTCGGCGGTGCAGACGGTCGCCGACGGGTCGACGACACCGGCGAGTTGCGGCAGCGAGCGGGGGTGGCGGACCACGGCGACGGGGCGGGCGCCCGCGCGGGTCAGCAGCCGCAGCAGGGTGCGGCCGATGGCGGAGGCGGCGGCGTTCACGGCGACCACGGCGCCGGGTGCGGGGCGCACCTCCTGACGGATCATCAAGTGGGCGGTGAGCGGGTTGATGTAGGCGGTGGCGGCCTGGGGGTCGTCGAGCTCGGCGCGCACGGGGAAGCACCAGCGGCTCTCGGTCACCTTCACCTCCTGCCAGGCGCCCGCGCTGCCGAGCGGAAGCACCCGCTGCCCCGTGGTGACCTCGGCCACGCCGGGGCCGGTCGCCTCGACGACGCCGACGCCCTCGAAGCCGGGCACGAACGGCAGCGTGGTCCGGGACGCGTACGCGCCCGAAATCGTCACCAGGTCAGAGGGGTTGACGCCCGCGAGCAGCATGCGGACGGCCACCTGGCCGGGTCCCGGCCGCTCGGGCGCGTACCGCTCGGTGGTGACGACGTCGGCCGCGGGACCGAACGTCCTGACGATGGCTCGGAGGCGGTCGGTGGTCATGGGGCGTCCCTCACACGCTGATGACAGCCCGGTGCTTCCTGGGTACGGTGCTGATCACCGGGCGCGGACGTCCGGAGCGTACACGCAGGTCGCGTACGCGGGTGGGACAGGCAGGGTGGGGGCGTCGGTGCAGAGGCGGGTTCCGTTCTCGGACGTGGACATGCACGGGCATGTGCACAACGGGGTGTACTTCTCGTACGTGGAGACCGCGATCAACGAACTGCTGCGGGACGGCGGCCTGATGGCGCGCTTCAACCCGGGCGCGGACTCCCACGGCGTGGTCTACCACGTGCGGAAGGTCGAGTTCCGCTACGACGGGGCGGCCGGGTTCGACGACGTCCTCGACATCGACGCGAGCGTGCGCCGCATCGGCAACAGCAGCCTCACCTTCGGCGCCGAACTCACCCTGGACGAGGGCAAGGTGCCGGTCGCGACGGCCGAGGTCGTGTGGGTCTGCGTGGACAAGGAGAGCGGCCGCCCCCGGCCGCTGCCCGAGCCGACGCGCGCGGCCCTGGCCGACCTGGGCCGGCCCGTGGACGCCGCCACCCCGGAACCGTGCGCGGACCGGGCCGAGTGACCTTGCGCATCCGTCTCGACGACGTGTCCGTGCGCTTCGGTCCGCGCACGGTCCTCGACTCGCTGACCGTGGAGCTGACCGAGCAGCGCATCGGCGTGATCGGCGCGAACGGCTCGGGCAAGTCGACCTTCGCCCGGCTCCTCAACGGCCTGGTGCTGCCCAGCGACGGCACCGTCCACGTCGGGGATCAGGACACCGCCCGGCACGCCCGCGCCATCCGGCGCCGCGTCGGCTTCGTCTTCCAGAACCCGGACAACCAGATCGTCCTGCCCATCGTCGAGGAGGACATGGCCTTCGGGCTCAAGAACACCGGCGTCCCCCGCAAGGAGATCCCGGGCCGGGTCATGGCGCAGCTGGAGCGGTTCGGCATCGAGGCGCTCGCCCAGCGGCCGAGCCACGCCCTGAGCGGCGGCGAGAAGCAACTCGTGGCGCTGGCCGCGGTGTTGGTGATGGAGCCGGACACCGTCGTCCTCGACGAGCCGACGACGCTGCTCGACCTGCGCAACCGCAATCTGATCCGGGACGCGATCGCCGCCCTGCCCCAGCAGGCCGTCGTCCTCACCCACGACCTGGACCTGCTCGCCGGCTACGACCGGGTCCTCGTCATCGACGCGGGCCGCATCGTGCACGACGGCAAGCCGGAGACGGCCGTGCCGTGGTACGTGGAGCGGTACTCATGAGGTCGACCCTCTACGTCCCGGGCACGAGCCCGCTGCACCGGACCCCGGCGTCCTGGAAGCTGGGCGCGCTCCTGGTCGTCGGCGTCGGGGTGTTCCTGACCCGCTCGGTCGCGGTGCTCGCCCCGTGCGCGGTCGTCGCGTGCGCGCTGCTGCTGTCGTTACGGGCTCCGCGCGGCGAGGTCGTGCGTCAACTCAAGGGCCCGGTCGTGGTGTTGGCGGTCGTCCTGGCCGCCGCCGCGCTCATGGAGTCGGTGCACACGGCGGTCGTGGTGGGCCTGCGCCTGATCACGCTGCTGCTGTGCGCGCTGGCCGTGACGCTGAGCACCCGGACCGAGGACCTGCTCGACGTGGTGGAGCGGGTGCTGCGGCCCCTGGAGCGCACGGGTCTGGTGAACGCGGCGGCGGTGGGGCTCGCGGTCTCCCTCGCGCTGCGGTTCATCCCCGAGGTGTTCCACCAGTTTCAGGACATCCGCGAGGCACAGGCGGCCCGGGGGCTGCGGAGCAGTCCGGTGGCGGTCGTCGTGCCGCTGGTGATCCGGGTGCTGCGCTCCGCCGACGACATCGCGGCCGCCATCGACGCCCGCTGCTATCCGCCCCCGTCGACCCGGGCCGCCCACCGAGACCGGCGGGGCGGGCCCCGAGGAAAGGCCGCCCGATGACCGTGGCTGACCGCCGCCCGACCGAGACCCGGGACATCGTCCTCATCGCCCTCTTCTGCGCGATCATCGTCGTGCTGGGCCTGGTGCCGCCGGTCAGCATCGGGGTCGTCCCGGTGCCGATCACGATGCAGACGCTCGGCGTAATGCTGGCCGGTGCGCTGCTCGGACCGGTGCGCGGCGCCCTCGCGTGCGCCCTGATCGTGCTCCTGACCATCATCGGCCTGCCGGTGCTCGCCGGGGGCCGCGGCGGGCTCGGGGTGATCCCGGGGCCGACCGGCGGATATCTGCTCGGCTGGGTGCCGGGCGCATTCGTGACCGGAGTGCTGGTGAAGACGGTGGCCCTGCGGGTGCCCGGCCGACTCCCGCAGCTCGCGGCGTACTTCGGGGCCTGCGTCGTCGGCGGTCTTGTCGTCGTCTATGCGATCGGGGTGCCCTGGACTTCCGTGTCGACCGGGCTCAGCATGAGGAAGGCCGCGGTGGGGGCCGGGTACTTCGCGGTCGGCGACCTGTGCAAGGCGGCCGTCGCCGCGTTCGTGGCCCACGGCGTGCGGCGCTCGTACCCGATCGAACCGAGGTGAACGCGCATGCCGTTGGCACACCGAGTCGCCGGGACGGCGGCGGGCCCGCGCCGGGACCGTGCGGCGTTCGTCCTGGACGGCCGCGCCCAGACGTACGGGCGGCTCGCCGCGCGGGCGGCGGCGGTGTCCGCCGGGCTGCGCGAGGTGGCCTCGCGCCACCGCTCCTGGCAGCGCTCCGGTGACCGGCTGCTCGCCCTCGGGACCGGCAACCACCCGGCGTTCGCCGAGCTGTTCGTGGGCGCGACGGCGGGGGACGGCGCCTGCGCGGTCCTCGATCCGTCGTGGGGCGCGGAGCAGACCCGCTCGGTGCTCATCCGGCTGCGCCCCGACCTCCTGGTGCTCCCGGCCGGCCGGGCGGACTTACGGAAGGCCGCGGCCGGGCTCGGCATCCACACCCTCGTAGCGGGCGAGGACGGCTCCCCGTCGAGTTCCCCGTCGACGTACGAGACCTGGCTCGCCGGGCACACGGACGCCGACCCGGCGGCCGAGCTGGTGGCCGGGGACGCGGACACGCCGTTCCTCGTCGGCTTCACCTCCGGGAGCACGGGGGTGCCCAACGCCTTCTACCGGTCGCGGGGTTCGTGGCGGGTCAGCCTCACCGAGGGGCACGGGGTGTGGGGCGTGGACGCCGACGCGCACACATTCGCGCCGGGGCCGCTCGCCCACGGGCTGAGCCTGTACGCGTTCGCGGAGTGTCTGGAGAGCGGCGCCGCCTTCCACGGGCTGAGCTCCTTCGACGCGGACGCGGCGGTCCGCCGCCTCGCCACCGCCGAGCTGCGCCGCCTGGTCCTCGTCCCCACGATGATCATCGCGCTCGGGTCCGCCGCGCGGGCCGCCGGGCAGAAGTTCCCCGGGGTGCGCGCCGTCATCAGCGGCGGCGCGAAGCTCGACCCTCAGCTCGTCCCCGCGGTCGCCGAGGTGCTGCCGGAGGCCCATGTCACGGAGTACTACGGCGCGTCCGAGCTCGGCTTCGTCACGGTCGGCGCCCCGGGTGCGGAGCCCGCGGCGCGCGACGTCGGCCTGCCCTGGCCCTCCGTGACGCTCCAGATCCGCGACGAGAACGGCGCGTCCGTCGCGCCGGGCAGCCCCGGCCTCGTCCACGTCCGCAGCCCGCTGCGCTGCTCCGGGTATCTGTGGGGCGAGGGCAGCTACCGCACCGACGGCGAGTGGGCGACCGTCGGCGACCTCGGCCACCTCTCCGAGGACGGCCATCTGCACCTCACCGGGCGCGGCGACATGGTGGTCACGGGCGGCCTGAACGTGTACCCGGCCGAGGTGGAGGCCGCCCTGCTCCGCCTCCCCGGCGTCGACACGGCCATCGTCACCGGCATCCCGGACGACTACCTGGGCACGGCCCTCGTGGCCGCGCTCGGCGGCCCCGGCGCGGACGGTCTGACCGCCGCCCGGATCCGCGAGCTGTGCGGGCCCGCGCTGCCCCGCTACAAGGTGCCCCGCCGCTTCTACGCCGTGTCCGAGTGGCCGCTGACCGGCAGCGGCAAGATCGCCCGCGGCCGCATCGAGGAGTGGATCACGCATGACGACGCCCGGCTCACCCCGCTCCCCCCGGGCACCCCGGCCTGAGACACGCCGCATCGGCGACCTCCCCGACGACCGCATACCGGTGGTGATCGCCGCCCGGCGCACCGCGGTGGGCCGGGCGGGCGGCGCGCTGGCGGGTGTGGAGGCGGCCACGCTGGTGTCGACGGCGATCCGCGCGGCGCTCGCCGACTCGCGGGTGCCGCCGGACCGGGTCTGCGACGTGCTCGTGGGCAACGCGGTCGCGGGCGGCGGCAACCTCGCCCGGCTCGCGGCCCTGGAGGCGGGCCTTCCGGTGTCGGTGCCCGGGGTGACCGTGGACCGGCAGTGCGGCTCGGGCCTGGAGGCGGTCGTGCTGGCCTGCCGGCTGGTGGCCGCCGGGGCGGGCGACGTGTATCTGGCGGGCGGCGGCGAGAGCGTCAGCACCGCCCCGTGGCGGGTGCGGCAGCCGTCACGCCCCGGCGCGCTCCCCGAGTTCTACGGCCGGGCCCGGTTCGCACCCGAGGAGGTGGGCGACCCCGACATGGGGGTCGCGGCCGAGAACGTCGCGGCGCGGTACGGGATTTCGCGGCGCCGCCAGGACGAGTTCGCCCTGCGCAGCCACCGCCGCGCGGTCGCCGCGCAACGGGCGGGCCGCTTCACGGCGGAGATCACCCCGGTCCGCACGGCGCGGGGCACGGTCGACACGGACGAGTGCCCGCGCCCGGACACGTCCCTGTCCGCGCTGTCGGCGCTGCGCCCGCTGTTCGGAAGGCACACCGGCACGGCGGGGCCACGCGGCGCCACGGGTGCCGACGAGCCCGGCACAGCCAGGGCGGTCACACCCGGCACCGCCAACCCCGGGGCACCCGGCACCGCCACCGCGAGCACGCCCGGCACCGTCACCGCCGGGAACTCCTGTCCCCTCAACGACGGCGCCGCCATGCTCGTGGTGACCAGCCGCGCCGTCGCCCGCGAGCTCGGGCACCCGGTCGTGCTCGCCTTCGAGGACGCGGCGAGCGCGGGCGTGGACCCGAACGTCCTCGGCATCGGTCCGATCGCGTCCACCTCCCGGCTGCTCGCCCGGCGCCCGCGCCTCGACCTCGCGGCCCCCGGTCACGGGCACCGCGAGGGCACCGTGCAGCGCATCGAGTTCAACGAGGCGTTCGCCTCCCAAGTCCTCGCCAGCCTGGACGCGTTGGGCATCGCCGTGGAGCGGGTCAACCTGGACGGCGGGGCGCTCGCGCTCGGGCACCCCTTCGGGGCGTCCGGGGCGATCCTCGTGACGCGCCTGTTCAGCCAGCTGGTCCGGGAGCCGGACGCGGGGGTCCCGGTGGGATCCCGGGCCCTCGCGATGCTCGGCATCGCCGGGGGCCTCGGGATCACCGCCCTGTTCACCTCGATGACGACGGCCACCTAGGTGTGACGGTACGTCAGGCCGCGTACCCCTTCGGCGGGATGAGCGTGGCGAGCTGGTCGAAGGAGAGCCAGTAGATCTGGTTGCCGCCGAACGAGGCGGGGTCGGCGATGAGGACGGTGCCGTTGGCGTCGTCGTAGCCGATGACCGTGAAGTAGTGGTAGATCGTCTCGTTCGGGTAGCCCGGCGGGTGGTTGTTCGGCGGGGCGACGATGTTCGCGACGATCGGGTAGTTGTTGTCGATGTCGAGCACGATGTCGTGCCACAGCAGGTCCTTCTGGGCCTGGGTGGGCGGGTCGTTCGGCATCTCCTTGGTCTCGTACCAGCCGGTGCCGAGATTGTTGTTGAGGACGCCGGTGACCTGGCTGATGTGGTCGGTGCCGTTCTCGGTCGTGCCGAGCTGCGCGGCGAGAGCGCCCTGGCTGGGCGGCCCGATGCGGGCGGAGAGCGCGATGCGGGTCGCGGCCGGGCCGCACCAGTACCCGGTCTCCTGGACCTGGTAGTCGACCTGGAGCGTGTGCGCGCTCCTGGTCCGCACGGAGTCGACGTGGAAGCGGGTGCCGGGCTTGTTGTGGCCGCTGACGACGGCCGTGCCCGCCGCGGAGCCGTGGGCGAGGACCGAGACGGACGAGGGGTGCGGGGTAGGTTCCGCCCCGGCCGCCGGGAAGGCGGCCGGGCCGACGAGGGCGCCGACGGCGGCGACGGCTATCGCGGAGGCGACAAGTCTCTTGCGCATGAGGGCTCCTGACAGGGTGTGAGGTGGATGGCGGAGGCTCCGCGGCTCACGGAATGGGCGGGACCGTCGGGCCTTCCTGGGCGAGCAGGTCGCGCGCGAACCCCTCCCACTGCGCATAGCGGTCCGGGTAGGCCGAGACCTGGACGGCCTGGCAGACGTCGCCGGGCGGCATGGCCTCCCAGCCCGCGATCTGGATGAGCCCCGGGTTGTGCCCGAAGTCGGCCACTCCGTAGAACGACTTGGAGGAGGTGGGGACGTCGGTGATCTGCTCGGGGGTGCCCCAGCCGGTGCTGGGCCGCTGCTGGAAGATGCCGAGCGAGTCATGGTCCACGGGCGTCAGGTAGTTGACGAACTTGGACTCCTGCATGGCCGTCATGAGCGCGATGACCTGCCCCTGCTCGGGGATGCCCGCGCCCTTGCCGACGCCGATGACGGTGCGGGCGTTGGCGAGCTCCTCGGGGCCGAGGTCGGCGGCGGTGCGGAAGGTACGGTGCAGCTCGGCGTCGGGCGCCTTCGCCAGGGCCCGCGCGGTCCGGGCGTCGACCTCGCCGGTGCGGGGCAGCCCGTGCTGTTCCTGGAACCACTTCAGGCCGTGGCGCGGGGCCGGGACGGCGGCCGTGGCGGTGGCGGTGGCGACGCCGGGTGCGGCGAGGACGCCGCAGGTGACGGCAAGTACGGCCGAGACGGCGGCACTTCGCATACGTAGGGGGGAGCGCAACGTTGGTCCTCCGGTCGCGGTGGGGGCACGTCCGTGTGTGACAGCCGCGCCAGCGTCCCGCCATGACCACGTCAGAACCAAACAGTGAAAGCCCAGACTTACGCCCGCGCACGCGGCCCGCACAGCAGGCCCGCTCGCGCACCCCGCGCGGTCAGGGCCAGCTCGCGCACCCCGCACCGCGCATCAGGCCCGCTCCGCGCTCCGCAGCAGCGCCCGCCCCTGTGCCGTCGCCACATGGAAGGACCGGCCGCCCTTGCGCACGGTGGTGACCAGGCCCGCCGCCCGCAGGACGTTCACGTGCTGGCTGATGGCCGGGTGCGTGACGTCGAGGAGCCGGGCCAGCTCCACCGTCGAGCAACCGGTGCGCACCGCGCGTAGAACCGCGGCACGAGTCTGCCCGAGCAGCGGGCCGAGGGACCCCGAACCAGCCGTACCCGAGCGGTCGTTGGCGCTCCTCGCCGCCCAGTCCGCCGAGTGGCCGATCGGATATACGAGGACCGGCGCGAGCTCCGCGTCCGCGAGCGTGATCGGCGTGGGCCAGCAGAAGAACGACGGCTGCAGCACGATGCCCCGGCCCCCGAGCCACAGCTCCTGCTCGACGGGGTAGGCGGCCTCCAGGACCGGCGGCCGCCAGCGGAACTGGGGCCCGAGCCCGGCGAGCAGCCCGTCCGTCCCGCCGTCGAGGAGGTCGTGCAGGCGGATGATGCGGTCGGCGTCGACGTCCGCATGGATGCGGTGCCAGAAGGGTTCGAGCGCCTCCCGGTGGTACGTGTGCACGGCGCGCCCGAGCAGCCGCAGCACGTCGCTGTCGCCGCCCGCCAACGAGCCCGTCCAGCGCGGGAGTTCGCGCACCGCAGCGAGCTGGGCCAGATCGGCGCGCAGCCGTCGCCGGGGCGTGCGCACCAGCGTGTCCACGGCCGCCCGCAGTGTGCCGGACTCACCACATGTGGGGGTGAGGAAGTCCGGCGAGTAGCCCCGGGGCGGCAGCAGCGGTGACAGCAGCCGGCAGCTCTCGGAGAGCCGGGGCCGCGCCCATCTTCGCCACTCGCCGAACACCCGGGCCCCGTCCCGGCGTTGGAGCGTCTGGACGCTGTTGGATATCTCCCAGAGGAAGTCGGGCCCCGGCGCCACCCGCACCCGCGCCAGGTCCTCGGACGTGAAGTGCACCCGCAGCATGGCCCCGCCTCCGTGCCTGCCGTGTGATCCTCAACGAGCCACCAGGCTAGGACATGTTCGCGGCCTGCGAGGGCGCCTCAGTGATGGTGCTCCTGTGCCGCGCTCCCGCTCTTCTTCGAGCCGTCGGCCTCCTTGGAGCCGTCGGCCTCCTTGGAGCCGTCGGCCCCGTGCCCACCGTGCCCCTCGTAGCCCGGGATCGTCCCGTCCGCCTTCTTCACCAGGAACAGCCCCACCATCCCCATGTCCGAGTGGCTCTGCACATGGCAGTGGTACATCCACGCCCCGGCGCCCACCCCCTCCCCTGCGATCACCTGGAACCCGAAGGAGTCGCCCGGTCCCGTGATCTTGTCGTCCAGGATCTGGCTCGGGTCGTCGGGCCCGGTCAGCAGGCCCGTGCGGTTGTCCGCCCAGCGATGCCCGTGCAGATGGAACGTGTGGTAGTACTCGCCGTGCGTGATCGACACGAACTCGACCCGATCGCCCACCGTGGCCTCGAAGTCGGGGCCCTCGTGCGCGGGCTTGTTGTTGATCGTCATGTCGTTGAAGACGACCGTGAACGTCTTGTCGGGCAGGATGTCGCCCTTGCGGCGCACGATCACAGGCCCGTAGAGCCCCTTCCGCAGGCCGCCCGTGCCGTGCTCGGTGCCCACCACGTGGTCGTGGTAGTGCCAGTAGCCGGCCGTGCCGGGCCGCCAGGTCCCGTCCGACCGCCGCCCCGGCGCGTGCGTGCGCCAGGTGTAGGTGCGCTTGCCGCCCGGCTCGACGTCGCTCTTGGTCATCTTCGTGCCGTCGCTGCTGATCTCGTAGTCCATGCCGTGGACGTGCAGGCTGACGTTCACGTCCATCGTGTTCTCGAACTCGACGTGCAGCGTGTCGCCCTCGTTCAGCTCGATCAGCGGGCCGGGTATGGACGCCTTGCCCTTCTCGAAGCCGTAGCCCATCTGCCCGTCCGGCAGCTTCTCCGCGTACATCTTGATGCGGCGCACCTCGCCGCCCGCGGGGGCGGTCTTCGGCGGGGCGGCGGCCGTGGCCTGCTCGGGCGCCGACAGCGACAACGATGTCAGCCCCGTCGCGGCGGCCGCCCCGCCGAGGACCAGGCGCCGGTTGAAGCTGCGTCTGTTCATGTCGAACTCCCCACTGCCGAACGGAGGTTGCGAAGACCACGGAGGTTGCGGAGGCGGACGGGGCGCAACGAGACGACCCCGGGGCGGCCACACGGTAGCGGGAGGATCTTCGTTTATCCACGTGCTGGACAAAGTTCGTCGAATCCCGGTCATTCCTATTGGCGTTCGCGTAAAAGGCGTCTAGCTTCATCGGCGCTGTTGCCGTGACCGACGAGGGGTGGGTGAACCCATGCGGCTGACACCGCATCAAGGGCCCTTAATTCCACGAGGGTTGAGCAGATCGAGACAGAGACGACGCAGCACGCGGCGCACCTGGGCGGCCGGGCTGCTGGCCGGGGCCCTGGTCACCGGCGCGCTCAGCGCCCAGGCGGCCTCGGCGCGCCCCTACCCCGAGCCGCCGTTGACAACGATGTCGCTGCCGAAGCCGCCGGGCGGCGCCGACGTCAAGGTGCTGATCTTCTACGGCTCTGCGGCGGACGGCGACGAGTCGCCCGTCGTGAACGCCGCCATCGAGGCCATCGAGAAGATCGGCCAGTCCGGCCCGGCCGCCCAGCGCTTCACGGTCGAGGCGACCGACGACGCCTCGGTCTTCACGAACGAGACGAAGCTCGGCAAGTTCAACGCCGTCACGTTCGTGACCGGCGGCGGCGACGTCCTCGACCCCGAGCAGGAGGCGGGCCTGGAGGCGTACATGGAGGCGGGCGGCGGCTTCCTCGGGATCCACGACGCGGCCCGCGCCGAGCCGTACTCGAACTGGTTCACCGGCCTGATCGGCGCCCGCCCCGCCGACTCCAGCCCCACGAACGTGCAGCGCGCCACCGTCGAGGTCGGCGACCGCGAGCACCCCGCGACCAAGGACCTCCCCCTCCAGTGGAAGCGCCCCGACCAGTGGCCGAACTGGACGGCGAACCCCTCCGGCGAGGTGCACACCGTCGCCCGGGTGCGCGAGTCCACGTACCAGCCGGGCGCGAGCAAGAACGGCTGGGACCACCCGGTGTCGTGGTGCCGCGACTACGACGGCGGCCGCTCCTTCTACACCGGCATGGGCGGCACCACCTCCTCGTACGACGAGGTGGACTTCCGCTCCCACCTGCGCGGCGCCCTGCTGTGGACGACCCGCCTCTCACGCGCCGACTGCAAGGCGACGATCACCTCCAACTACAAGGCGGAGCGCCTCACCCAGCCCAACCAGCCGGGGCAGAACGACCAGATCGGCGAGCCGCACGGCCTGGTCACGGCCCCCGACGGCCGGGTCCTGTACATCGGTCGCGGCGGCGCGGACGCCTCGCAGCCGGTCGTCACCGACTGGAACAACCCCGACATCGGCAAGGGCAGGGGCGAGATCCACGTCTACGATCCGAAGACCAAGAAGGTGACCCTGGCCGGGGCGCTCTCCGTCTTCGGGAACAAGGGCGGCGGCGACGAGCTCATCAAGGTCGAGGAGGGACTCCTCGGCATCGAGCTGGACCCGAAGTTCGAGCAGAACGGCTGGGTGTATCTGCACTACACGCCGCACTCGCAGATCAACCGCGAGACGCACATGGCCGAGCGCCGCGTCTCCCGCTTCACCCTCGGCCTGACCACGAACAAGCTGGCCCTGGACAGCGAGAAGGTGCTCCTCAAGTGGCCGGTGCAGATCCACAGCTGCTGTCACGCGGGCGGCGGGATGGCCTGGGACTCCCAGGGCAACCTCTACATCGCGACGGGTGACAACAACTCCTCGCGGTTCAGCGACGGTTACTCGGGCAACAACCCGCAGCCGAACTTCAAGGGCGTCTCGTTCGCGGACGCACGCCGCACGGCGGGCAACACCAACAACCTCAACGGCAAGATCCTGCGCATCCACCCGGAGCCCGACGGCACGTACACGCTGCCCGAGGGGAACCTCTTCACCGGCAAGGAGCCGGACGAGGGCGGCGGCAAGACGCGCGGCGAGATCTATGTGATGGGCGTCCGCAACCCGGCGCGCATCTCGATCGACAAGAAGACCGACACCCTGTACGCGGGGTGGGTCGGCCCGGACGCCGGTGAGCCGTCGACGACCTGGGGCCCGGCCAAGTACGACACGTTCGCGGCGATCACGCACGCCTCCAACCGCGGCTGGCCGTACTGCATGGGCAACAAGCAGCCCTACCGCGACCGCAATCTGCCGGACCCGACGAAGCCGCTCGGCTGGTACGACTGCGACCACCTCAAGAACGAGTCGCCCAACAACGACGGCCTGGTGAGCATCCCGCCGGCCGAGGCCAACAACATCTGGTACTCACCCCAGGGCGGCGGCGTCGACTATCCGCGCGACGCGAACGGCGTGCCGAGCTACAAGACGGAGGAGCAGAAGCTGCTTCTGCCGTGGCTCAAGGGAGGCGGCCAGGCCACCATGAACGGCCCGGTCTACCGCTACGACGCGGCCAACTCCAGCACGGACAAGTGGCCTTCGTACTGGGACGGCAAGTGGTTCGTCGGTGACTTCTACGACGGCGACCAGCCTCGGCACGCGGTCCTCACCGACCCGAAGACGGTCGGCAGTGGCGGGCTCCCGGTGCACGCGGAGTCGCTGCGCAAGATCGTGCCGATCGGCAACGACAACATCAAGAACCTCATGGACTGGAAGTTCGCCCCGGACGGCTCGCTGTACGTCCTGGACTACGGGCGCGGCTTCTTCACCTCGGACTCGAAGTCGGCGCTGTGGCGCGTCACTTACCAGGGCGGCGCGGCGACTCCGGCCGCCGGTCAGCTGGCCAGGAAGGCGGGATGATGCGGTCCGCTACGGCATCCAGACGATCGAGACGCTCCCGACGCAGACTGTGGACGGCGCTGCTCGCGGCGGTTCTGATGGTCCTCGGCCTGTCCTCGACGGCGGCCTACGGGCGGCCGGACAACTCGGGGCTCGCCGAGGCGCAGCAGACCCTGACGTGGACGGCCGGGGACGACATCACCAAGTACGCCTCGGCGCCCACGACGGCGGTCGCGGGCCAGACGACGATCGTCTTCGAGAACAGCACGGCGACCGGCAACACGACGGGCATGCCGCACACGCTGACGTTCGACACGTCCGACCCCGAGTACAACAACGACGTGCAGCTGAACATCCTGGCGAACCCCAATGACGACCAGGGCGGCAAGCACACGGCCACGGTCACGCTCACCCCCGGCCGCTACCGCTACCACTGCACGATCCCCGGCCATGAGTCGATGCAGGGCATCCTCGTCGTGACCGACGGCGGCGGCTCGGACACCACGGCACCGGAGACGGCGGCGAAGGTCGACGGCACCACCAACTCCCAGGGCCAGTACGTCGGTTCGGCGATCGTCTCGGTGACGGCGACCGACAACGCGGGCGGCTCGGGCGTCGACAAGGTCGAGTACGCGGTGGGCGCGGACGGCGCGTGGCAGCCGTACACCGCTCCGGTGGTCGTCGACCAGGTCGGCACCCACAAGATCCGCTACCGGGCGTCCGACAAGGCGGGCAACGTCGCGGCGGAGAAGTCCGTCGACTTCACGGTGGTCGCGCCGCCCACGGACGACAAGACACCGCCGGAGACCTCGGCGACCGTGACCGGTGAGAAGAACGACCAGGGCCAGTACGTGGGGATGGCGACGGTCACCGTCTCCGCCTCCGACACGGGCTCCGGCGTCAACACGATCGAGTACGCGGTCGGGGAGGGCGCCTGGCAGCCGTACACGGCGCCGGTGATGGTCCACGAGGCCGGCACGCACAAGGTCCGCTACCGGGCGACCGACAAGGCGGGCAACCAAGCTGCGGAGAAGTCCGTCGAGTTCACGGTGGTCGCGCCGCCGGTCGAGGACAGGACACCGCCGGAGACCTCGGCGAAGGTCGAGGGCGACAAGAACTCGGACGGCGCCTACATCGGCAAGGCGAAGGTGACGGTCACCGCGACCGACGCGGAGTCGGGCGTCGCCAAGGTCGAGTACTCGCTGGACGGCGGCCCCTACCTCGCGTACGAGGCGCCGGTCGTCGTCGACCGGGTGGGCCGGCACACGGTGGCCTACCGCGCCTCGGACAAGGCGGGCAACACGGCGGAGGCCAAGAGCGCGGCCTTCACGGTGGCCGAGGGCGGCGGCGTGCCGGGCCCCAACTGCCCCGAGTACGACGAGCGGTTGACGGTCCTGGTCGGCACGGTCGACACGGGCATCCCGAACCGGGTCACCAACAACCGCTGCCGCATCAACGAGCTCATCGAGGACGAGAAGGAGTGGACGTCCCAGGCGCTCTTCCTCAAGCACGTGAAGACCGTCACCGACCGGCTCCTCAAGGAAGGCGTCATCGACCAGCGCGAGTACAACAAGATCAACAAGGCGGCGAAGCAGTCGGGCATCGGCAAGCCGGGCCAGACCGAGGGCTACCGCAAGCTCTTCGACGGCACCAAGGAGTCCTTCGAGCAGTGGGAGCAGGTGGGCGGCGGCACGTTCGGCCTGAACGCCGACGGCACCATCACCAGCGCCACCAATGTCGAGGGCATGGGCATGCTCTGGTTCCCGAAGCGCAAGTACGGCGACTTCTCCCTCAAGCTCCAGTGGCGGGACGACGCGCCGGGCAACGGGAACGCCAACTCCGGTGTCTTCGTGCGCTTCCCGCAGGTCCACGACCACCCCGAGGAGCCGCGCCCGGAGTGGGTCGCCATCAAGTACGGGCACGAGGTGCAGGTGCTCGACCGCCCCGACGGCGACATGTACAAGACCGGCTCGGTCTACGGCTTCGACCGGGTGGGCCTCGCCGGTGCGGGCGTCACCCCGAAGGGCACGTGGAACGACTACGAGATCCGCGTGGTGGACCAGCACTACTCGGTCTACCGCAACGGCGTCCTGCTCAACGAGTTCGACAACACGGGCGGCCAGGACTTCAACCCGCCCCGCTCGGACGACCCGGGCACGGACGGCCGGCGCTTCGCCTCGGGCTATCTCGGGCTCCAGGTGCACAGCGTGACGGACGTCGTCTCGTACCGGGACATCCGGATCAAGGAGCTGTAGCCGTCACGGCGGTGCGGGCCGACACGGCGGCACGGTCAGCCGCCTGAGACGACCGAGAGGCCGTACGAGGGGATCTCTCCTCGTACGGCCTCTCGGCTGTGACCTCGCCCCCTCGCCCCCTCGCGCCGACGGAGCCGCCGCAATGGGATGATGCGGGCCGGGTGGAAGGCAGGGGGCGGGGGCGTTGAACCAGGCAGGGATGCACGTCGGCGGCCGGTACCGCTTGGAGGTGCTGCTGGGGCGGGGCGGCATGGGGGAGGTGTGGCGGGCGTACGACCCGCGTCTCGACCGCCGGGTCGCCATCAAGTTCCTGCCCGCTCACCTGGCGACCGGCAACGGGCAGCTCCTGGACCGGTTCCACCGCGAGGCCCGGATCACCGCACGACTGCAACACCCGGGCATCGCCGCGGTCTTCGACAGCGGCGCGCAGGACGGCCAGCTGCACCTGGTCATGGAACTGCTCGACGGCCGCAACCTGGGCGACCTGCTCGCGGAGAAGCCGTCCGGGCTGCCGCTGGCCCAGGCCGTCGACCTGACCGCGCAGGCCGCCGCGGCACTGTCGTACGCGCATGGCGCGGACATCGTGCACCGCGACATCAAACCGGCCAATCTCATGCTGCTGCCGGGCGGCCGTCTGAAGGTCTGCGACTTCGGGATCGCCGGGTTCGTCCGCGCCGACTCCGGACTGACGCGTGAAGGCGTCGTCATGGGCACACCCGGATACATGGCTCCCGAGCAGTGCCGGGGCCGGCGCGTCGACGGGCGGGCCGACCTGTACGCGCTCGGCTGTGTGCTGTTCGCCCTACTGACCGGGGGCCCGCCGTTCGCGGACGACAGGGACTTCTACGCCGTACTGATGGACCACATCGCCACGCCGCCCCCGCGGCTTGCCGCACTGCGGCCCCGAGTGCCCGACGAACTCGACCGGCTGGCCGGGCAGTTGCTGGCCAAGGACCCGGCGGAGCGCCCCGCGTTCGCGGGTGTCGTGGCGGACCGGCTGAGAGCCCTGGGGCGGGAGGACGCCTCCGCGGCAGCCGCTCCCCCGCGGCCGGATCCCCGTGTCGCCTACGCTCCGCGGCCGGCACCCGGACCCTCGGCTCCCGACGCCGAGCCTCCTGCCCCCACTCCCGCCCTGGGCCTCGACGTGTACTACAACGATCATCTGGTCCCCGGCGCGACCGAGGCGAACGCGATCATCACGGTCGAGGGAACGGCCTTGTCGCCCGACGACCTGGCGGCCACCGCCCCGCGTGCACTGGTCTTTCTGGCCGGCTTCTCAACGGACCTGCCCCAGGCCGATCTTGACGCGATCCGGCAGTCCCTGGCCGAGACCGTCGATGCACTGGACGAGGGTGTCAGCTTCGGCATCGTCGCGGGCTCGGAGTACGCGCGGATGCTCTACCCCGACACGATGCGCCTGGTCCGGGCCGACGCGGTGACCAAGGCCGAGGCACGCGCCGCCCTGACCGGCGGCCTCGCCCCGGTCCGTGCGGCCGCCTTCGGGCGCTGGCTCAGGCTGGCCGACCGGCTCCTGGCGGGGCACGCCGACGCCGTGCGCACCGCGATCCTCCTGGTGGACATGGAGGCCACGGCCGAGAGCCCGGAGGAGCTGGCGGCCACCCTGGCCTCCTGCTCCGGTCGCTTCTCCTGCCACGCCCGCGGCATCGGCGGCAACTGGGCGGTGCGGCAGCTCACTTCCATCGCGAGCGCGCTGAGCGGCACGGTGAACATCGTCCCCACCCTCGGCTCGCCCGCCGAGGCCCCGGCTCTCGCCGCCGAGTTGGCCCCGGTCATCGACCAGACCCGCCGGTCCGTCGCCCGTGACCTCGCGATGCGGATCACGCGGCCGGACGGCACCCGGCTCCGCTTCCTCAAGCAGGTCGACCCGCAGGTGGAGGACCTGACCGACCGCGGCCATCCGGTCGCGCCCGGCGCCGACGAGTTCCCCATCGACCTCCCGGACAACGCCTCGCGCGACTACCACTTGTGCCTGGATCTGCCGCGCGGCGGCCAGGACGGGGACACGATCACAGCGGCCGATGTGGAGGTGGTGCTCCTGCCGCCGGCCGGGGACGGCCAGGCCCTGGTCCGCCAGGCGATTCCCTACCGGTGGGTCCGTGACGGCTGACAGAAAGAGGCCGTCCTGACGGACGACCTCTGACCTGTGCTGCTCTCCGACATTTCTGTCGGGACGACAGGATTTGAACCTGCGACCCCTTGACCCCCAGTCAAGTGCGCTACCAAGCTGCGCCACGTCCCGATGTGCGATCCCCCGGGGCTTCGCCCCGCGTTCCCGCGATCACCGGAGCAGACACTACCCCACAGGGCGCCGCGGGTGCCAACTCACCGCTGCCGCGCATCCATTGCCGGGCCCCGAATCGAGGAATTAGTCTGCATTCGACGCACACCCCACGGGGGATACGTACGGGGGATAACGTGAAGGTTCGACTGCTCGGTCCGTTAGAAATGACGGAAGGCTCCGTCACTCTCAAGATTCCCGGCGAGAAACTGCGTGCCACGGTGGCCGCACTCGCCCTCTCACCTGGTCGTCCCGTCTCTCGGAGCGACCTCATCGACGAGTTGTGGGGCGAACGACTGCCCCGCGACGCGGAGAACTCACTGCACGGTCATGTGGCCCGGCTGCGCCGCATCATTGACACGCGCATCGGAAAAGACAATCTCCGGGATCTCATTCAGACGTCACATCGTGGATATATGCTCTCGCTTCCCGAAGACGATATTGACGCCTCACAGTTCTGCAATCTGACCCGGCAGGCGGCCGCTCTCCACAAGACGGCTCCCGCACACGCGCTCCGGCTTCTCACCCGCGCCCTTGCGCTGTGGCGCGGGACCGCGCTGCTCGACACCGGCCAGGGGCTCATCAGCCGCACCGCGTACACCCGGCTGACCGAGACACGGCTGACGGCGTACGAGTACTTCTTCGACGCCGCGATCCGGCTCGGTCTGCACCGCGAGATCGTCGCCGAGCTGTATCCGCTGCACGCCCACCACCCGCTGCGCGAGCGGTTCTGCGAGCAGCTCATCACCGCCCTGTACCACTCGGGCCGCCAGGCCGAGGCCCTGGAGGTCTACCACCGCACGCGCCGCCGTCTCTCGGAACAGCTCGGCATCGAGCCGGGCGACGCGCTGCGCGCGCAGTTCCACCGGGTGCTGCGGCGCGAGCCGCTGACCGTGTGACAGGGCGCGATGGGGTCCGTCTCAGGGCGGTCTCAGCGTGATCTCAGGCCCGGGTGCCAGCGTGTCGGCATACGGGGTTGGAGGAGAGCGACATGCACGACGTGCGTGACGTGGAGCTGGGACCGGGGGCTCGGACGTACGGCTCGTACGTGCGGGGCGGGAGCGTGCCGGGCGAGCAGTGGGTGTACGTCGTCGACGCCGCCGCGCTGCTCGACGACGCGTACACCCCGCTCACCCTCAAGCGGAAGCTGGACAAGGGGCAGATCCCCAGGGAGCCGCTGCCCGCGTCGATCGTGGGCCGGGTGGCGCGGGCCTCGACCGAGGTGCTGCAGCAGGCACTTGAGGCCGCCGCCGAGGCCGCGCCCGCGTGGGCGTCGACGCCGCTGGAGGTCCGGCTCGACGCGGTGTGCGCGCTGCTGTGCGAGCGGGTCGTCGAGCGGGCCGGGGAGATCGAGGAGGTCCTCGTGCGGGAGGGCCATCCCCGGGCCCTGGCGCGCTGGCAGCTCTCGGGCATGCTGGCCGCCTGGGGCCCGGAGTCCGTCGCCTTCCACCACACGCAGATGCACCACGAGTTCCGGCACGGCACGCGGGAGATCTCCGTGCGTCGCAGGCCGGACGGGGTGGTGTGCCTGAACCCGCCGCAGAACGCCCCGATGTCCGGCGCCCTGCTCGGCGTGCACGCGCTCTGCGCGGGCAACGCCCTCGTCGTACGTGCCCCGCGGAGCGGCCCGTTGGGAGTGATGTACGCGCTGCAGGAGCTGGTGGCGCCGGTGCTGGAGGAAGTGGGGGCTCCCCCCGGCACCCTCGGGGCGGTCTGCGGCGACCCCGGTCCCGTCCTGTCCGCGTGGCTGCGCAGCCCGCTGGTCGACGACGTCATGTACTGCGGCGCCAGCGAGGCCGGGCTGCGCTTCCAGCAGCGGTGCGTGGCCGCGGGCAAGAAGCCGGTGCTCGAACTCGCGGGCAACGACACGGTGACGGTGTGGAAGGACGCGGACTGCGCGCTCGCCGCCGAGGCCCTCGCCGAGGGGTTCTTCGGCTCGGGCCAGCTGTGCATGGTGCCCGCCCAGGTCCTCGTGCACCCGGCGGCCGCGGACCGGCTGCTGACCGAACTCGTGCGCCAGGCACGGCTCGTGCGGCCGGGGCGGGCGGGCGACGAGGGGGTGCTGCTCACGCCGGTGGCGCGCGGGCAGCGGTTCTTCGGCTGCCTGGAGGACGCCCTCGGGCGGGGCGCCGAGCTCGTCTGCGGGGGCCACGCGATGCGCGTGGACGGCGCCCGGGACGCGGCCGGGCCCTTCCTCGAACCCACGGTGGTCCTGGTGCGCGGGCTCGCCGGGGCGCGGCGCATCGCGGCGGTGCGCGAGGACACGTTCCTGCCGCTGCTGCCCGTCATCGTCGCCGAACCGGCCGCCGACGACGTGCTGTTGAGCCGCTTCGTCCAGTTCGTGAACAGCAACGGCCACGGCCTGCGCAACTCGCTGTGGGCGGCGGACCGGACCGTCGTCGACCACTTCGTGGACCGGGTCACCGCGGGCGGCCTCCTGAAGGTCAACGACTCGCACATCGGCTTCCTGCCGGGGCTGCCCTCGCACGGCGGTACGGGCCTGACCGGCGGGGTCTTCGGCGAGGCCAACTACCCGATGCTGCGCACCACTCATGTGCAGGGCGTGAGCGTCGCGGCGGGCGGCATCCGCCCGCGCGAGGCCGTCTTCGGCACGGACGTCGCGGACGGCCCGGGCGGCGCGGACAGCGCGGACAGCGCGGCGGCGGGCTGACAGAACTCCCCGCACCCGCCGACGCCGGGGGCTCGGCGCGTGCGGGGGCCCAACCAAGGACCGGCCATCGCGGGAGAGTCCTCCTCCCACCGCGCCCCCGGGCGCGCGGCGACTCTCCGCGATGGCCCCGAGTCCCTTGTCGACAGGTGCTCAGGTGCCGGCGTCTCAGCGCCGTCTCCGGGAAATCTCAGGCGGGTTCGGCAGGCTGGCGAGGACGGGAGTCCCGCCACCGACTCACGCCTCAATCCGCACTTCCATACGCATCCTTAACGCCACTCGCGCGCACACCATGCGCACACTGTGCACACGAGCAACATGACCCCTTGCTCGTCGCACCCCCACAACCTCGTCTCCGACCAAGACGGAGTGCCTTCTTCATGAGCCCATCGTTCAACTCCGTTCTGGTGGTGGCCAATCCGGCCGCGGGCGGATACCGGCAGGACATGCTGGAGGACGTGCTGCGGCTGATCGCCAAGTCCGGCGCGGCGGTCACTCCGCTGATGACCGGGGATCCGGGCCACGCCCGCACCTTCGCCCGGGTGGCGGCCGCGCCGGGCGGCCCCGACGCCCTCGTCGCGCTCGGCGGCGACGGCACCGCGCGCGAGCTGATGCGCGGACTCGTCGACGGCGGGCGGATGTCGGGCCCGCCCGACGACCGGCCGCCGCGCCCCCTGCTGCTCGTCCTGCCCGGCGGCACCGCCAACTCCATGTACCGGGAGATCTGGTCGGACCTGCCCTGGCGCGCCGCACTCGAACTCGCCCTCGACAAGCCCCGGGTGCGCCGCCTCGACCTGGCCGGGGTCGCGGAGACCGGGGGCCTCGCGCTCCTGGGCGCCTCCTCGGGCCTGGCCGCGCGGACGCTCGGCGCGCTGCGCGGGGGCGGGCCGGAGCCGGGGAGCGTCCGCTACGAGTCGGCGGTGGCCGAGGCGCTCGACGGCTTCGAACCGTATCCGGGGCGGGTCCTCGTCGACGGCGTCGAGGTGCACCGCGGGCCCACGGTCTCCGTGCACGTGGGCGGCGGCCGCCACCGCATGGGCCTGTTCCGGCCGCTGCCGCTGTCCGAGGTCGACGACGGGCTGCTCGACGTCTGTGTGGCCGGAACCGCGCTCCCCGTGCCGCGCCTGCTGGAACTGATGCGGGGCGGCGACCAGTTGGGCCACGAGGGCGTCGTGCACGCGCGGGGCCGCCGCGTCACGGTGGAGCGCACCGACGGCCGCCCGCTCCTGTTCGAGTACGACGGCGACCTGGCCACCTGCGACTCCTCCAGCTACACCCTGGAGGTCGTCCCGCGGGCCCTGCCGGTCCTCGCGCCACCGGACGACCAGGCCCGCTGACACCCCGTACGGAACTCGACGGAAACGCCGCAAGGGCCGCCCCCTCCACGGGGACGGCCCTTGCGCTGCCTTACGGGGAAGGCGTCAGCTCAGCGTCTCGAGCGCCTGGTTCAGGGTCGTCGAGGGGCGCATGACGGCCTTGGCCTTCGGCACGTCGGGCTGGTAGTAGCCGCCGATGTCGGCCGGCTTGCCCTGCACGCCGTTCAGCTCGCCGACGATCGTCTGCTCCTGCTCGGTCAGCGTCTTGGCCAGGGCCGCGAACGCCTCCGCGAGCTGCGCGTCGTCGGTCTGCTTGGCCAGCTCCTGGGCCCAGTACAGGGCCAGGTAGAAGTGGCTGCCGCGGTTGTCGATGCCGCCGACGCGACGGGTCGGCGACTTGTCCTCGTTGAGGAAGGTCGCCGTGGCGCGGTCGAGGGTGTCGGCGAGCACCTGGGCGCGGGCGTTGCCGCGCGACTGGGCGAGGTGCTCGAAGCTGGCCGCGAGCGCGAAGAACTCGCCCAGGCTGTCCCAGCGCAGGTAGTTCTCCTTGACGAGCTGCTGGACGTGCTTCGGGGCGGAGCCGCCGGCGCCCGTCTCGAAGAGGCCGCCGCCCGCCATCAGCGGGACGACCGACAGCATCTTGGCGCTGGTGCCCAGCTCCAGGATCGGGAAGAGGTCGGTCAGGTAGTCGCGCAGCACGTTGCCGGTGACGGAGATGGTGTTCTCGCCGCGGCGGATGCGCTCCAGGGACAGCTTGGTGGCCTCGACCGGGGAGAGGATCCTGAGGTCGAGACCCTCGGTGTCGTGCTCCGGCAGGTAGGCGTTGACCTTCTTGATCAGCTGGGCGTCGTGCGCGCGGGTCTCGTCCAGCCAGAACACGGCCGGGTCGCCGGTGGCGCGGGCGCGCGTGACGGCGAGCTTGACCCAGTCGCGGACCGGGGCGTCCTTGGTCTGGCAGGCGCGGAAGATGTCGCCCTCGCCGACCTCCTGCTCCAGGACGACGTCGCCCTTCGTGTCCACGAGGCGGACGGTGCCCGCGGCCGCGACCTCGAAGGTCTTGTCGTGCGAGCCGTACTCCTCGGCCTTCTGCGCCATCAGGCCGACGTTGGGCACGGAGCCCATCGTCGACGGGTCGAAGGCGCCGTTGGCGCGGCAGTCGTCGACGACGACCTGGTACACGCCGGCGTAGCTGGAGTCCGGCAGGACCGCGAGGGTGTCGGCCTCGCCGCCGTCCGGGCCCCACATGTGGCCGGAGGTGCGGATCATCGCGGGCATGGAGGCGTCGACGATGACGTCGCTCGGGACGTGCAGGTTGGTGATGCCCTTGTCCGAATCGACCATCGCGAGCTCGGGGCCCTCGGCGATCTCGGCCTCGAAGGACGCCTTGATCTCGTCGCCCAGGTGCGGCACGCCGTCCAGACCCTTGAGGATGGCGCCGAGGCCGTCGTTCGGGGAGAGACCGGCGGCGACGAGCGCCTCGCCGTACTTCGCGAAGGTCTTCGGGAAGAAGGCGCGCACCACGTGGCCGAAGACGATCGGGTCGGAGACCTTCATCATCGTGGCCTTGAGGTGCACGGAGAACAGCACGCCCTCGGCCTTGGCCTTGGCGATCTGCGCGGTCAGGAACTCGCGCAGCGCGGCGACGTGCATCACGGAGGCGTCGACGACCTCGCCCGCGAGCACCGGTACCGACTCGCGCAGCACGGTGGTGGTGCCGTCGGCGGCCACCAGCTCGATGCGCAGGGCGCCGTCCTCGGCGATGGTCACGGACTTCTCGGTGGAGCGGAAGTCGTTCTCACCCATGGTCGCGACGTTCGTCTTGGACTCGGCGGTCCAGGCGCCCATGCGGTGCGGGTGGGTCTTGGCGTAGTTCTTCACCGAGGCCGGGGCGCGGCGGTCGGAGTTGCCCTCGCGCAGGACCGGGTTGACGGCGCTGCCCTTGACCTTGTCGTAGCGGGCGCGGACGTCCTTGTCCTCGTCGGTCTGCGGGTCGTCCGGGTAGTCGGGAAGCGCGTATCCCTGGCCCTGCAGCTCGGCGATGGCGGCCTTCAGCTGCGGGATGGAGGCCGAGATGTTCGGCAGCTTGATGATGTTCGCCTCGGGCGTCTTGGCCAGCTCGCCCAGCTCGGCGAGGGCGTCGGCGATGCGCTGGCCCTCCTCGAGGCGCTCGGGGAAGCTCGCGATGATGCGCCCGGCCAGCGAGATGTCACGCGTCTCGACGTTGACACCGGCCTGCGACGCGTACGCCTGGATCACAGGCAAGAAGGAATGCGTCGCGAGGGCCGGGGCCTCGTCAGTGTGGGTGTAGATGATGGTCGAGTCAGTCACCGGGTGCTCCGCTCCACGTCTGCAACATTGCTCGACATCAAGATATCTCGTGAGGGGGCCCTGCCGGACAGGGCCCCGGGGGTTCCCGGCCGATCGGCCCCGCGGCCCAGGGGCGGGATCTTCCCCTGAAGCGGATCTTGCACCCGTACCTGGATCATGTACGTGTACCTGGATCTTGCACGCGTTACAGATCTTCGTCTCAAGATCGGACAGAAAGTTACCTATAGGTTTCTAGTGACTTTCCACGCGCACGGCAGTAGAACCCGTTCCCACTCCTACGAGAGTGAGGAACATCACATGAGTGGAACCACCACGCATAACGCGAATCCTGACGGGGTGTCACGTCGAAGATTCCTCGCTGGAACGAGTTCTATTCTGGGTGCCGTGGCCCTCGCGGGTCACGGCACCCCGGCCCGTGCGGCCACGGCCCGCCTCGCCCCCTCGGGGGCGGCCGCCGTCATCAGCGACGGCGCGCAGGTGCCCGCCCTGGTCATCGGCACCGGATACGGCGGCTGCGTCGCGGCACTGCGGCTCGCCCAGGCGGGCGTCGACGTGCACATGGCCGAGATGGGGATGGCCTGGGACACCCCCGGTCCGGACGGCAAGATCTTCTGCAACACCACGAGTCCGGACAACCGCTCGTACTGGCTGCGCACCAGGACCAAGCAGCCGCTGAGCAACTTCCTCGGCTTCCCGATCGACAAGAACATCCCCAAGTACACGGGCATCCTGGACGCCGAGGAGTTCGCCGGGATCATCGTCTACCAAGGGCGGGGCGTCGGCGGCGGCTCCCTGGTCAACGGCGGGATGGCGGTCACGCCGAAGCGGGAGAACTTCGCCGCCGTCCTCCCGTCGGTCAACGCCGACGAGATGTACTCCACGTACTACCCGCGCGCCAACGCGGGGCTCGGCGTCGGCCTCATCGACCCCGCCTGGTTCGACACGGTGGACTGCTACCAGTTCGCCCGCGTCGGCCGCAAGCACGCCCAGCGCTCCAACTTCCCCTTCGTGTTCGTGCCCGACGTATACGACTGGGACTACATGAAACAGGAGGCGGCGGGCACCGTCCCCAAGTCGGCCGTGGCCGGGGAGATCCTCTACGGCAACAACTACGGCAAGAAGTCGCTCCAGAAGACCTACCTCAGCCAGATCAAGAACACCGGCAGGGTCACCATCTCCCCGCTCCACCAGGTCACTTCGGTCTCCCCCGCGTCCGGCGGCGGCTACACGGTCACCCTCAACCAGCTCAGCACCGGCGGGGACACCGTGGCCACCAAGACCGTCACCGCGACCCGGGTCTTCTTCGCGGCCGGCAGCGTCGGCACCAGCAAGCTCCTCACCAGACTCAAGGCCACCGGCGCGCTCCCGGCCCTCAACAGCGAGATCGGCAAGGGCTGGGGCGACAACGGCAACGTCATGTGCGGCCGCGCCAACCACCTGTGGGACCCGACCGGAAAGGTGCAGGCGTCCATCCCCTGCGGCGGCATCGACAACTGGGCCGCGGGCGGCGCCTTCTCCGAGGTGGCCCCGCTGCCGACCGGCATCGAGACGTACGCGTCGTTCTACCTGTCCATCACCAGGAACCCGCACCGCGCGGAGTTCAACTGGAACGCCGGGGCGAACCGCGTCGACCTCAGCTGGCAGAAGGACTGGAAGCAGGACTCCATCACCATGGCCAAGTCGATCTTCGACAAGATCAACGCGAAGGAGGGCACGATCTACCGCACGGACCTCTTCGGCACGGACAAGATCTGGGGTGACCACCTGACGTACCACCCGCTCGGCGGCGCGGTCCTGAACAAGGCGACGGACAACTACGGCCGCTTGCATGGCTATTCGGGCTTGTATGTGATCGACGGGGCGCTGATCCCCGGCAACACGAGCGTCAATCCCTTCGTGACCATCACGGCGCTCGCCGAACGCAACATCGAGCAGATCATCGCCACCGACCTCCGCCGATGACCTCTCCGCTCCCCCACGCACGAAGGAGGGGCCATCGGGTCGATGGCCCCTCCCCCGGACACGTCCGTCAGAGCGCGGCGGCCGGGTACGTCGGGTACTCCACGCCGGAGACGTGCTGCACGACCCGGATCACCTGGCACGAGTAGCCGAACTCGTTGTCGTACCAGAGGTAGAGGATCGCGTTGTCGCCGTCGACCTTCGTCGCACCGGCGTCCACGATCGAGGCGTGGCGCGAGCCGATGAAGTCGTTCGACACCGCGTCCGGGGCGGTGGTGAAGTCGATCTGGCGCTTCAGCGGCGAGGTCAGCGACACGTCCCGCAGGTGGTCGAGGACCTCCTCGCGGGTGGTCTCGCGGCCGAGCCTGAGGCTCAGGATCGCGATCGAGACGTCCGGCACCGGGACCCGGATCGAGGAGCCGGTGATCGGCGCCTTCAGGTCCGGCAGCGCCTTCGCGACGGCCGAGGCGGCGCCGGTCTCGGTGATGACCATGTTGAGCGGCGCGCTGCGGCCGCGCCGGTCGGCCTTGTGGTAGTTGTCCAGCAGGTTCTGGTCGTTCGTGAACGAGTGGACCGTCTCCACGTGACCGCGCAGCACCCCGTACTCGTCGGCCATCGCCTTCAGCGGCGGGACGATCGCGTTGGTGGTGCAGGACGCGCAGGACAGGATCTGCTCGTCCGGCTTGATCATGTCGTGGTTGACGCCGTGCACGACGTTCGGGACGTCACCCTTGCCCGGGGCGGTCAGGACGACCTTCTCGACACCGGGGCGCAGGTGCTTGGACAGTCCCTCGCGGTCGCGCCACTTGCCGGTGTTGTCGATGAGGATGGCGTCCTTGATGCCGTACGCGGTGTAGTCGACCTCCGAGGGGTCGTTCGCGTAGATCACCTTGATCTCGTTGCCGTTGGCGACGATGGTGCTGTTCGCCTCGTCGACGGTGATCGTGCCCTGGAACTGGCCGTGGATGGAGTCGCGGCGCAGCAGCGAGGCCCGCTTCACGAGGTCCTGCTCACCGCCCCCGCGCACGACGACGGCGCGCAGCCGCAGCCCGTTGCCGGACCCGGCCTTCTCGATGAGGAGGCGGGCGACGAGGCGGCCGATGCGGCCGAAGCCGTACAGGACGACGTCGCGCGGTTCGCGGCACTCGATCTTGTTGGCGCCGGTGGCCCCGGCGACGGCCTCGGCGGTGAACTCGGCCACGGAGAGCCCGCGCCCGTCCGTCTTGTACGTGGCGGCGAGCATGCCGATGTCGATCTGGGACGGCCCGAGGTCGAGCTCGGCGAGGGCCCGCAGGAAGGGCATCGTCTCGGTGACCGAGAGTTCCTCACCGGCGATCTGCCGGGCGAATCGGTGGGTCTTCAGAATGCTGACCACCGACTTGTTCACCAAGGAGCGGCTGTACAGGAGGACCGTGACGTCCCGCTCCCTGTGCAGCTTCCCGATGACCGGGATCATCGACTCCGCGATCTCCTCGCGGTTCTTCCAGTTGGTGAACGAGTCATCATTGACAGTCACAGGTTTATCTTTCGAGCTAGGCGGCGCTCATATGCTAACCCGGCTTGTTTTCGATCAAGCACCGGGCTCCCTTGAAGCGGGAGCAGTCACTGAGCGAGCACACTCGTTCACTCAAGGTCGCCGAGGACAAAGCCAAGGCCGCGGCCGTCGCGGTGCCCGAGTGCGAGTGAAGTGCTGACGGCGGTCCTGGCCCGGTGCGGGCCCTGGTTCCCTTGTGCGGCCCCTGGCGTTCATGGAACGCCTGTGCTCCCCTGGTGAAACACAGATACTCAATCTGTTTCACAGTGTCAGACAGGGAGTTCACCGCGATGGACCCAGTCAGCAGGCGCAAGGTACTGCTCGCGGGCGGCGCCATGGGAGCGCTCGGTGCGCTGACCGTGGCGGCGCCCGCCCAGGCACGGCCCCTGTGGACGTGGTCGCCCACCCGGTCGGTGGCCGGATCCGGGAAGGGGGCCGACCCCCAGTGGGTGTGGGACGAGGAGGCGGACCAGCTGCTCGCCTCGGTGCTCGACCGGGGCGACGTACCGCAGGTCAATCAGCTGCTGCGCACGTGGAACCGCAACGACCAGCCGCTGCCCGACGGACTGCCGCGCGACTTACGGGAGTTCATGGAGCGGGCGCGCCGGCTGCCCTCCTGGGCCGACCGGAGCAAGCTGGAGACCGCGGCCGAGTTCAACAAGACGCGGGGCTTCTACCTCAATCTGCTCAACGGGGTGGGCGGCGGGATGCTCAGCACCGCCATCCCCAAGGAGGCGCGGGCCGTCTACTACTCCAAGGGCGGCGCCGACATGGAGGACCGCGTCGCCAAGACCAGCAAACTCGGCTTCGCCGTAGGGGCGTTGGACGCCTACCGGCCCGGCGGGAGCATCGTGGTCGAGGCGGTGAAGACGCGGCTCGTGCACGCCGCCGTACGCCATCTGCTGCCCAGGTCCCCGGGCTGGAACGAGCACAACGGCGGGCAGAAGATCCCCATCAGCCAGGCCGACATGCTCGTCACCTGGCACACCCTGCCGACCTTCGCGATGCGCAGGCTGCTGGAGTGGAAGGTCCCGGTCGACGCCGCCGACTCCGCCGCCTATCTGCACCTGTGGCAGGTCACCGCCCACCTGCTCGGCATCCGGGACGAGTACGTCCCCGCCACCTGGGAGGCCGCCGAGGCCCAGTCCCACCAGCTCCTCGACCCGGTCCTCGGGCCCACCCGCGAAGGGGTCGAGCTCACCGACATCCTGCTGGGCCAGCTCGCCGAGCAGACCAGCCCCGGCAGCGTCGACCGCCCGCTCGTCGACGCGCTCGCCCGCTATCTGGTCGGCGACCGGGTCGCCGACTGGGACGGCATCCCGCGCGAGCCCTTCTGGGAGAAGACGATCGAGACGGTCTGGCCGAAGCTGGTCGCCTTCCGCGAGAAGCTGCTGCCGCTGCCCCTGGTGCCGCCGCTCGCCTGGACGCTCGACGAGGCGGCCCGCCAGTACATCTTGTTCTACCTGACGAAGGGACGGGGCACGCACATCGAGATCCCCGAGACCAACCGGCCCTGAGAGTCCCACCATCCGTACCGGAGAAGGGAGTTCACCACGATGGACCCACTCAGCAGACGCAAGGTGCTGCTCGCGGGCGGCACGATGGGGGCGCTCGGCGCGCTGAGCATGGCGGCGCCCGCGCACGCGAAGTCCTTGTGGTCGTGGTCGCCCAGCGGCTCGGTGGCGGGCCGGGGAGCGGGCACCGACCCGCAGTGGGTGTGGGACGAGGAGGCCGACCCGGTCCTCGCGGCCGTCCTCGACCGGGGCGAAGTGTCCAAGGTCAATGAGCTGCTGCGGGCCTGGACGCGCAACGACCAGCCGCTGCCCGACGGACTCCCCCGGGACTTACGGGAGTTCATCGAGCACGCCCGCCGCCTCCCCTCCTGGGCCGACCGGGAGAAGCTCGACACCGGGGCGAAGTTCAGCAAGACCAAGGGCATCTACACCGGCACCCTCTACGGCCTCGGCAGCGGCCTGATGAGCACCGCCATCCCGAGGGAGGCACGCGCCGTCTACTACTCCAAGGGCGGCGCGGACATGAAGGACCGCATCGCCAAGACGGCGAAGCTCGGCTACGACGTCGGGGACCTGGACGCCTACCGGCCCGAGGGCTCGATGGTCGTGACGGCGGTGAAGACCCGCCTCGTGCACGCGGCCGTACGGCATCTGCTGCCCAAGTCGCCCGGCTGGAACGAGCACAACGGCGGCCAGAAGATCCCCATCAGCCAGGCCGACATCCTGGTGACCTGGCACAGCCTCCCCACCTTCGTGATGCGCAAGCTGCTCGAGTGGCGGGTCCGGGTCTCCCCCGCCGACTCCGCCGCCTATCTGCACGTGTGGCAGGTGACGGCACACATGCTGGGGGTCAAGGACGAGTACATCGCGGGCAGTTGGGAGGCCGCCGAAGCCCAGTCCAAGCAGCTCCTCGACCCCGCCATGGGCCCCACGCCCGAGGGCAAGGAGCTCACCGAGGTGCTCCTGGACATCGTGGCCGAGCTCGACGGCGGGCTGACGCGGCCGCTGGTCAGCGCCTTCTCCCGGTACACGCTCGGGGACAAGGTCGGCGACTGGATCGGGCTGAGCGAGGAGCCGTTCTGGGAGCCCCTGATCAGCAGGACGTGGCCGCTGCTCGTGGCCTTCCGCGAGGGCCTGATCCCGCTGCCCCTGGTGCCGGAGGCCGCCTGGACGGTGGAGGAGGCGATCCGTAAGTTCGTGCTGCTCTTCCTCGGCGAGGCCAAGCCCATCGCCATCGAGATCCCCGACATGAACCGCCCCTCCTGACCCGGGAGGTCGGGAAGAGCCCGGGAGAACCGGGCGGTAACATCAAGCACCCGCGACGAAAGGCGAGTTCGACATGCAGGACATGGGGCGGCGCCGCTTCCTCGGCTACATCCTCGCGGCGCCGACCCTGGTGACCGCCGCCGAACTCACCGGGGCGCCGGACGCCGACGCCGCGCCGTCGGGTGCCGAGGCGGGGCTGCCGACCCCCGAGGTGACGGATCTGCTCGACCTCAACGACGTGATGACCTTGGCCGCGCTGCCCACCGCGAACCTGATCACGGTCGAGGTGGGCGCCGACGGCACCGTGTCGTTCGCGCTGCCCCGGGCCGAGGTCGGGCAGGGCATCACCACGTCGACGGCCATGCTCATCGCCGAGGAACTGGACGTGCCCGTGGACCGGGTGCGGGTCACGCTCGCCGATGCCCGCCCGGAGCTGCTGTTCAACCAGCTCACCGGCGCGTCCAACACGACACACGCGACGTACCTCCCGGTCCGGGTCGCCGCCGCCCTCGCCCGCAAGCGCCTCCTCGCCGCCGGGGCCGCCCGGCTCGGCGCCCCGGTCTCCGAACTCACCCTGACGCGCGGCCTCGTCAGCGACCGGGCGGGCCGGAGCGTCGGCATCGGCGAACTCTCCGCCAAGGCCGCCGCCGCACACACCAGCCGGGAGTCCGTCGAGCTGAAGGAGCGCGAGGAGTTCACCGTCATCGGGCGGCCGCACTCCCGCGTCGACGCGCTCGCCGCCGTCACCGGCGCCAAGAAGTTCGCGATGGACCTCGACGTCCCGGACGCCCGGCCGACGATGGTGTGCCGCCCGCCGACCCTCAACGGCACGGTCCGCTCCGTCGCCAACCTCGACGAGGTCCGTGCCATGCCCGGCGTCACCGACGTCGCGACCGTCTCCACCGGAGTGGCGGTGCGCGCGGCGACCTTCGGGCAGTGCATCGACGCGGTGCGCGCCCTGCGGGTGGAGTGGAAGCCCGGCACCGCGGCGGGCAAGTCCGACGAGACCGTGCTGGAAGAGCTGCGCGCCGCCGAACTGCCGCTCGGGCCGAAGCCCCTGACGCCGACCGTGGACGCCACGTTCACCTTCCACTTCCGCAGCAACAGCGCCCTGGAGCCCAACTCCGCGATCGCCGACGTACGTCCGGACCGCGCCGAGATCTGGTCGTCCCTGAAGGCGCCGATCGTCGCCAAGAACGCCATCGCCGCGAAGCTCGGCCTGCCCCCGCACAAGGTCACCGTGCACGTCACCGAGGGCGGCGGCTCCTTCGGCCGCAGGCTCTTCTTCGACGCCGCCCTGGAGGCCGCCGAGATCTCGAAGGCGATGGGCAAGCCCGTACGGCTGATGTGGCACCGCGCCGACGACTCCCGCCAGGGCCGTACGCACCCCATGGCCACCTCGCGCGTCCGCGCCGCCTACCTGGGCAAGACGGTCCTCGGCTACGAGCAGCGGCACACCAGCGTCGCCACCGACCTCAGCCATGGACTCGGCGAGGTCTTCACCGCCCTGGCCGCGAAGCTCCCGGTCGGCGACATCGGCTTCTCCGAGACCTTCTTCCAGCTCTCCCAGTCGATGCCGTACAACTTCGGCCTCGCCACGCGGCTGCTCAACGAGACCGACAAAGGCTTCAACACCGGCAGCATGCGCGGCGTCTACTCGCCGGACGTCACCTGCGCCCGGGAGCTCGTCGTCGACCGGCTCGCCGCGAAGATGGGCAAGGACCCCTACGCGTTCCGCCGCGACTTCCTGCGCGCGGACCGGGCGAAGGCGGCCCTGGACAAGGTCGCGGAGGTCGGCAAGTGGGGGCGCCCGATGGACGCCGACACCGCGCAGGGCATCGCACTGCACACCGAGTACCACTCCGTGAGCGCGGTCCTCGTGGAGATCGACTGCCGCCCGGAGACCGTCAACCGGCCCGTCCGCGACGGCGTCACCGGTCCCCGCGTCACCAAGGTCGTCTTCGCCGTGGACGCCGGGCTCGCCGTGAACCCGCGCGGCCTTCAGGCGCAGATGATGGGCTGTGCCATGGACGGCATCGCGCTCGCCCTGACCTCCAGCCTGCATCTGCGCGACGGCTACTTCCTGGAAGCCAGCTGGGACAACTACTTCTACACCCGGCAGTGGAACACGCCGCCCGAGCTGGAGGTCGTCGTCATGCCCACCACGACCGGCAAGCCCGGCGGCGCGGGCGAGCTCGGTGTCGCCGCGTCCATGGCGGCGGTCGCCTGCGCCTACGGCCGGGCCACCGGGACCATGCCGACCAGCTTCCCGATCAACCACGGCACGCTCTCCTTCACGCCCAAGCCGACCGTGCCGCCCATCCCCCAGTCCCCCACCGACGGCGCCCAGCACGCCCGTTGAACCGCATCACCCACTCGTCGCCCGAGGAGTTCCCCTTGCCGAAGCACACCTTCCGCCTGAACGGCGAACAAGTCACCGTCGACGTCGAGGGGGACGTGCGGCTGCTGTGGGTGCTGCGCGACATCCTGGGTGTCACCGGACCGAAGTACGGCTGCGGCATCAACGTGTGCAAGGCGTGCACCAGCCACCTCAACGGGAAGGCCGTGAACCCCTGCGCGATCCCGGTCGAGGACCTGAAGGCCGACGACGAGGTCACCACCATCGAGGGGCTGCCCGCCACGGTCGGCGCCGAGCTGCACCCGATGCAGCGGGCCTGGCTCGACCAGGACGTGGCCCAGTGCGGCTACTGCCAGCCCGGCCAGATCATGGCGGCGGTCGCCCTGGTCCGCCGAGCCGCCGAGGAGGGCCGCACCATCACCGACGCCGACCTCGACGGCATCCGCAACATCTGCCGCTGCGGCACGTACGTCCGCATCCGTGAGGCGATCAAGGCCGGCGCCGAGATGATGTGAGCAGCCGACCGGTGTGCGGGGCCGCCCTCTTCAGGCCGCGGGGAGACGGTCCAGGAAGCCGAGCACCGTCCGGATGCGGCCGTCCTCGGCGAGCGTGATCACGTCGGAGCCCGCCACGGGCGCGGAGCCGTCGGCGACGGACACCAGCTCCCAGGTGAAGCGCGCGGTGTCGTGGTGCCCGTCGACCGTGCCGGTCTGCCGGAACTCGAAGCCCGGGAACTGCTCCCCCGCCCCGGCGATCACGGCCGCGATCCCCTCGTGCCCGGCCACGTCGGCGAGCGGGTCGGTATAGGTGCCGTCCTCGGTCCAGGCCGCCGCGACGGCCTTGGCCCGGTCGTCGGCGCCCTGCGTGTTCCATGCCTCGAAGTAGCGGGCGACGGCGGTCTCGTACGCGGTGCGGGCGGACGAAGTCATCGTGCTCAGCCTCCTGTTGGGCCTTTGAAGTGGTGTCCGCCGGTGCGGATGACTTCACCTTGCCGGGGAACGGCGGGGCGTGCGATTACGCCGGAGGTAATGCGGGACGCCTTCGGGGCCCGCTCCTCCAGGGTCCCGCTCCTTCAGGGCCCGGCTGCTTCAGGGCCCGGCTGCTTCAGGAGGCCGGCTGCTTCAGGGTGTCGACGAGGACCGACGTCGCCTCGGCGATCAACTTGTTCTCGGGCTCGGCCTTCTCGTCCTTGCGGTTCGTCATGATCGCCACGACGAGGGGCGCGGCGTGCGGGCGCCAGATCACGGCGATGTCGTCCCGGCCGCCGTAGTTGCTGCCCATCCCGGTCTTGTCGCCGACCGTCCAGCCCTTCTCCTTGGCCACCCCGGCCCTGATGAGCTCGTCGCCGGTCTTGTTGGTGCGCAGCCAGGTGGTGAGCTGGGCGCGCTCCGGCTTGCCGAGGACGTCGCCGAGCACGAAGGCCCGCAGGTTCCCGGCGAAGGCGCGGGGTGTGGTCGTGTCCCGGGTGGAGTCCGGGTCCCACATGCTCAGGGCCGTCTCGTAGCGCTCCATGTGCGTGGTGTCGTCGCCGAGGTCCTTGAGCACGGCGTTCAGGGCCTTCGGTCCGCCGAGGTCCTTGAAGAGCAGGTTGGCCGCGGTGTTGTCGCTGTAGCGGACGGCGGCGTCGCAGAGTTCGCGCAGGGTCATGCCGTGGTCGACGTTGCCCTCGGTCACGGGAGAGTTGTCGACCAGGTCCTTCTTCGTGTACTTGACCTTCGTGTCCATCCCCTTCGGCCCGTGCTTGCGCAGCACGGCCCCGGCCGCCAACGCCTTGAAGGTGGAGTTGAACGCGAACCTCTCGCCGTCGCGGTAGGTCACCTCGCGTCCGGTGCCGGTGTCGACGGCGTAGAGGCCGAGGCGGGCGTCGTACTTGCGCTCAAGTCCCTTGAGGGCGGCGGCATACGGCTTCGCTGAGGCGGGGGCGGACGGGGAGGCGGAGGCGGACGGGGACGTCCTGGGCTTCTCCGCCTCGGGGTCGCTGTCCCCGCAGGCCACGAGCGGGACGAGGGAGAGGGTGACGAGCGCGCTGAGCACGCCACGGCGGGCACGGTTGTGCGGCATGGTCCGAAACCTCCGGTGCGGGTCGAGGGAGCCACCCTCACCCGGCGGCGCTCATGCGGTCCAATACACTTCTGATGCTTTTCATGCTGTTTCAGCATGACGTACGGGGAGGGAAGGGGGCCGTCGTGGATCTCGTGGGCGCGTGCCGTGCCTTCATCAGCGTGAGCGAGTACGGCAGCTTCACCGTCGGGGCGTCCGCCGCGCGGATGTCGCAGTCGGTGGCGAGCCGCCGCGTCGCGGCTCTGGAGGAGCGCTTCGGGGAGCGCCTCTTCGAGCGCACCTCGCGCCGGGCGGTGCTCACCCCGTTCGGCCGGGACATGCTGCCGACGGCCCGTCAACTCGTCCTGGCCGCCGAGGTGTTGGAGCACGAGGCGGCCGTGGCCCGGCGCAAGCCATGGCGCCTCGCCGTGCCCGCGGTGTGCGCGAGCGCGGACCTGGCGCGGCTCGTGGCGGACGCGCGCGGGCAGGGCGTCATGCTGGACCTGCGGGCCGCGGCGCCCGCGCGGCGCGCGGAGCTGATCCGCTCCCAGCAGGTGCGGGCCGCGCTGCTCGCGGTGGCACCGGACCGGGCTACGTGGTCGGTGCCGCTCGGCCTGGCCACCGCCGCGGACCCCGGGGTGCGGCGCGTCTACCTCGACACGCTGCGCCGCGGCCGGGCGAGCGGTGACGACGCGGTCCGCCGGGTCTGGCTCCAGCCGGAGGACGACGTGCCGCACGTCCGCGACCCGCTGACGCGGCTGCGCGACGCCGTCGGCCTGCAGCCCGCGCAGCTCGCCGTCGCGGCCGACCTCACCACGGCGGCGGCCGAAGTCCTGTGCTCCCAGGACCTGTTGCTGTGCTCGGCCGCGCAGGCCCGCGAGCTCGGCCTGCACTGGCGCCCGCTCGGCGACCTCGCCCTGGTCCGCGGCTATGCGCTCGGCGCCACCGAGGCCGGCGATCCGGACCTCATCCAGCACCGCCTCGGCGAGGCGCTCGCCGACTGCCTGGGCGCGGCGCCGTGGGCGCCGGCCGCGAACGGGGAGAGCACATGACTGCGTACGGGACCACGGAGCAACTGCTGCGCGAGCTGCGCCGCCGCCTCGACGACGGCGGCCTGCGGGCCTGCCTCCTCGTCCGGGACCTGCGCACCGGGCGGGAGCTCGGCATCGAGCCGGACGCCGAACTGCCGGTCGCCTCCCTGGTCAAGGTGCCGCTCGCACTCGCGACGCTGGAGCGCGTCCGGCGGGGCGAACTCGACGGCGCGGCCCTGCTCGACGTGGCGCCGGGGCGCATCACGACGCCGGGCCCCACGGGCCTGAGCCGCTTCCGCCACCCGGCCCGCATCGCCGTGGAGGACCTGCTCTACCTGAGCACGTGCATCAGCGACAGCACGGCGGGCGACGTCCTGTTCGGGCTCACCCCGCCCGACCGCGTCACCGGGCTCCTGCGCGAGTTCGGCCTGCTGGACCTGACCGTCCGGCACACCCTCGGGGAGCTGGCCGACACACCCCAGGAGCGCCTCGACCGCGGGCAGGCGCCACTGGCCCACGCGCTCGCGATCGGCGCGGGCGACCACGGCCACCGGGTGCCGCAGCTCGACGTCACCCGGGCCAACACGGGCAGCGCCCGCGCGTACGCCGATCTGCTCCAGGCCCTGTGGACCCCGTCGGCGATCCCCGCGGAGACGGCCCGCGGCGTCCGCGAACTGATGGCCCACAACATGATCCGCCACCGCCTCGGCCCCGACTTCAGCTCCGACGCCACCACGTGGTCGTCCAAGACCGGCACACTCCTGAACCTGCGCCACGAGATCGGCGTGGTCGAGCACGCCGACGGCCAGTCCTTCGCCATCGCCGTCCTCACCGAGTCCCTCGTCCCCGCCAGCGTCCAGCCCGGCGCCGACGCCCTCATGTCCCAGACGGCCCGCGCGCTCCGGGACCATCTGCGGCAGCTGTGAGCGGAGGGAAAGGTGAGTACGCGTACTCAAGCACCGCACGCCGCGGGGCAGAGAGCATCGGATCATGCCCGTACGGAAGCCCACCGCAGCCGCCGCCCTCACCGCTTCGCTTCTCGCGCTCACGGTGAGCGGGTGCGGCAAGGACGCGGACGACCTGTTCTCCAACCTCAACGGCACCGCGTCGCAGCGGTCGGAGGCCGGGTCCGCCGCCGCGCCGAACCCCGAGGACGCGAAGAAGGCGGTCCAGAAGCGGGCTGAGGTCGAGCGTGCCCTCGACAAGCTGCGCCGTCGCGGCACGGTCGCCCCGGCGGACGTGCGCCGCGCACTCACGGACCTCGCAGGCCGGGCCCGGGTCTCCGTGGACGACGCGCGCTCGGCGGACGGGGCGCAGCAGGCGGAGGGCAGCGAGTACGGCATCTGGATCGGCGCGACCGCCTGCGTGACCGGCGCCATGTACAAGGACCGTGTGCGGGCGTACGTCAACGGCCGTTATCCGGCGACCGGTTGTCTGCCGCCCGGCCCCGTCGGCTGAGTACCCCCGGCCTCGCCCGGGCAGGTCCAGGGGACCGGACGAGCAAGGGGAGGACGCATGGCGGTGGCCGGGGAGCGGGTCGGTGCGGAGGTCTCGGCGGGCGGGGTCGGGCTGCGTCTCGCGGGGGCCGTGGTGCTGTCCGGGATCGATGTGCCCGCGGTGGGTCCCGGGCAGGTGCTGGGGATCGCGGGCGGCAGCGGCGCGGGCAAGACCCTGCTCCTTGAAGTCCTCGCCGGGCTGCGGGCACCGGACTCCGGCCGGGTCGCGGTCCGTACGCCGCCCGGCGCCCCGCCCGGCGCACTGCGCTACGGGTTCGTGCCGCAGGACGACATCGTGCACCGCGCGCTGCCGCTCCGCACCGCTCTGGAGTACGCCGCCCGGCTGCGCGGCACGGACCTCGCCCACGTTCCGCTGGTTTTGGCGGAGTTGGGGCTGACCGAGCAGGCCGGGCAGCCCGTGCGGACCCTGAGCGGCGGTCAGAGGAAGCGGGCGAGCATCGCCATCGAGCTGCTGTCCCGTCCCGGGCTGCTGTTCCTGGACGAGCCGACGTCGGGGCTCGACCCGCTGGCCGGGGCTCAGTTGACGGAGTATCTGGTCCGGCTCGCCGCCACGGGCGTCACCGTCGTGTTCACCACGCACACGCCCGCCGATCTGCACCGCTGCGACCAGGTGCTGTTCATCGCGCCGAACGGCCGCCCGGGGATGTCGGGCACTGTGGCCGAGGTGCTGCGGGCGTCGCCGGACGGGACGTTCGAGGCGCTGTACGCGGTGGCGGCCGCAGCGTCGACGGCGGCGGTGACGACGGCGGTGACGGCAACCGTGCCGCAGCCCGAGGACGGGGTGGACGGGGTGGATGAGGCAGAGGGGGCAAACGGGGCAGACAAGGCGGGTGGGGCCGACGGGGCCGACGTACGGGCTCTGTTCGTCCCGGCCACCGGGCGGCTCCGCCAGTGGGCCGTCCTGACCGGGCGCGATCTGCGGCTCCTGCGGCACGACCGCCTCACCGCCGCCATCACGACCGGTTCGCCGCTGATCATCATCGCCATGTTCGCGCTGCTGTTCCGCCCGGGGGTCTTCGACCCGGACCGCCCGTCCCCCGCCGCGTCCGCGATGGTGCTGTTCTGGATCGCGTTCGGGGCGTTCTTCTTCGGTCTCGCATACGGGCTTCCGCAGATCTGCGGGGAGTTGGCGGTGCTCCGCCGCGAGCGTCGGACCGTGCTGCGCCTCGGCCCGTATCTGCTGGCGAAGCTCACCGTGCTCGGCCCGGTCCTGCTCCTCGCGGACGCCCTGCTGCTCGTGGTGCTGCGCGCCCTGGACCGGCTGCCCGCGGCCGAACTGTCCGTCCACGCCTCGCTGTTCGCGACGACGGCGCTCGCCTCGTTCGCGGCGCTCGCCCTGGGCCTGTGCTGCTCGGCGCTGGTCTCCGAGCCGAGCCAGGCCGCCCTGGTGCTGCCGCTGCTCTGTTTCCCGCAGGTGCTGTTCTCGGGTGCCTTCGTGCCGGTGCCGCGGATGGCGGCGGGGGGCCGCTGGATCAGCGTCGGGATGACCAACCGGTGGGCGTTCGAGGCGCTCGGGTCGGGCGCCGGGCTTGCGGAGTTGTGGCGGGGCGGCGGCGCGGAGGGGCGGGCGCTGCTCGTCTCGTACGGGGACAGCTTCGGGCGTCCGGCGTGCTGCGGCTGGGTGGTCCTGGCCGGGTGCGCGGTGGTCCTGCTCGCGGCCGCCTGGCTGGTTCTGCGGCGGCGCTGCCCGGCGTCGGCGCACCGCATCGGTGGCTGATCCCCTCGCCCCCGGCCGGGGCCGTGCGCGCGCTCAGCAGCTGACGCGCGGGGCCAGCGCACCCCGCTCCGGAGTGCCGGCGGCGAACGTCTCGCGCAGGAACTCCACGAACCGGTCGATGTCGGCCGCGGTGTTGGCGATGCCCGGCGAGACCCGCACCGCGCCGCCGGACGGCAGGCCGAGCCGCCGTATGTAGCCGTCGATGGTCTCGGCGCGCCAGCGGCCGCCGCCCGCGCGGTGCAGCAGCCGGGGCGCGATGGAGAAGGCTTCCTCGCCCGCGCCCGGGTTGCAGAAGCACCCGGTCCGCACCGAGATGCCCGCCGCCGCGCACTCCCGCGCCACGATCCGCTCGTCGACGACGTGCCCGCGGCTGTCCAGGACGTTCAACGCGACCGTGCCGCCGCGCCCTTCGGTGCCGCGGGGACCGTAGACGCGGACGAGCGGCCGCCCGTCCCGGTGCCGCAGCCCGGCGACGCCGCTCAGCAGCCGCCCGGTGAGACGCGAGACGTGGTCCGCGACGGCCGCCGCCCCCACCGACTCGTACCAGTCGAGGCCGGTGACGATCTGCGGGACGGCGTGGAAGTCCGGGGTGCCGTCCTCGAACGCCGCGGGCGCCTGGGCCATCCGGTGCCACCGGGCGCGGGCGCTGACGACCTGGATCGTGCCGCCCGCGAACCAGGGGCGGCGCAGCGCGGCGAGCGCGTCGCGCCGGGCCACCAGGCTGCCGACGCCGGACGGGTAGCCGAAGACCTTGTACCAGCTGGCCACGACGAAGTCCGCGGGCGCCCGGCGCAGGGACAGCGTCCCCGTCGGCAGGTACGCGGCGGCGTCGAGCAGCGTGTGCCAGCCGGCGGCGCGCGCCTCGCCGACCCACTCCAGCGGATGCCGTACGCCGCTGAAGTTGCTCTGCGCCGGAAAGCAGAACAGCCCTCGCCGCCGCCCCGAGAGCGCGCGTCGCACGGCGCCGCCGGACACCCTCAGCTCGTTCCCGGAGAACGGCACCAGCTGCACTCTCGCCCGCGCACGGCGCGCGAACTCCCGTACTCCGTTGACGGAGTTGTGGTTGTCCTGGGTGAGCAGCAGCGGCCTCGACCACCGGTTGAACGGATATGCCTCCGCCACCAGCTTCACGGCCTGCGAGGCGTTGGCGGTGAAGATCACGGTGTACTGCTCCGGATCCGCGTCCAGGAACCGGAGCACCCGCGCCCGGGCGTCCTCGACCAGCGCCGTGGACGCCCGTGACGCCGGGCTCTCCGTGTGCGGATTGCCGAACGCCCTGCTGCGCAGCCGCGCCGCCTGCGCGTCGGCGAGGCGCCGCGGTACGGGAGCGGCGCCGGTGTGGTCGAGATACACCTCCCCCGCCTCGTCCAGGTAGCCGAACTCCTCGGCGCGCAGCCGCGCGAAGAACCCCTCACCCCGCTCGTCGTCCGTGCTCACCTACACAAATCTCCGCTTTTCGCGCGGAGGTGTCCAGATCCAGGCGGACGAGAGCTCAAACGGTCAACTGTTCAGTGTGCAGGACGCCTTGGCGGTCTTGCCCGGGTCGCTCTCGGAGCGGGCGGTGAGCGTGACCTTGCCGTGGCGGTCGGCGTGCGGCTTCGCGTTCACGGCGACCTCGACCTGGGCCGAGCGGCCGGTCTTCGCAGTGGCGAGCCGGTTGGGGAGCCAGGCGGACCAGCCGCGGCCGGATGCCTTGGCCGTCAGCCGGTAGACGTCCGACCCCAGATACCGGTCGAGCCCCTTGCCCTGGTCGGCGGGGGCGGCCCGCCCGGTGTTGGCGAGGTCGAAGGAGCACACGGCCCGGCGCGCGGGGTTGCCCTTGGCCTTGCCGCGGCCGAGATCCACGCCCCTAAGCTGCGGGCCCGCCCCGTCGAGGGACTTCACGGCGATGGTGTACGAGAGCACGCCGGTGGGGCCGCGCTGCAGGTCGAGGACGTAGAAGTGCAGCCGGTTGGCCTCGTCGACGTACTCGTACTGGCTGCCGGAGTCGGCCCCGGCGTGCAGCAGGGCGTCGCTGAGCTGGCGGTAGTCGCCCATGGTGATCTTCTGAGGGGTGCCGTCGGGGCGTTTGAAGTCCACCATGTCGATGTCCTCGGGGTGCGCGTCGACCACCCAGGCGAACGGCGCCCGGTCCTGGTTCTTGGTCTTGGCGAGCAGCACACCGTGGTCGGGAGTGAAGGAGTCCATGCCCATGCGGTCGACGACCTCGACGGTGTAGTTGTCGTAGCCGCCGCCGTCGCACAGCGGATCGGCGGCCGGATCGCAGGCCGGTGAGAGGTCGCGGCCCATGGTGACGTTGACGCCGCTGAGCCCCTTGTCGCCGGGCGGCGCGGCACGGGCGGTGACGCGGGCGACGACGGTTCCGGAGCCCTTCAGGGCGTCCCGGTCCAGGCGCAGCACGTTCTTCTCGTCGACGATCCCGAGCTTGAGCTTGTCGCGCAGGACGTGCTGGGCCCCCATCGAGGCGCCGTTGGTGGCGGGTATCTGCCAGCGCGTGTGCGGCCCGCCGGGCCCGTTGAACGAGCCGCGCGAGAGCATGCCCCAGATCCCGGTGTACGAGCGGCGCAGCGGAGTCCCGTACGGGTTGTTGTAGTTGTCGCCGATCCCCAGGATGTGGCTGAGCTCGTGGGCGTACACGGCCATGCCGGAGCTCTCGGCCTGGGTGGACGAGCCGTCCGCCGCGTTGGGCCAGATGCGGGCGGCGGCGGCCCACGAAGTCCAGGGCACGTAGCGGGTGTTGGCGGCGTTTGTGCCGGAGGCGATGGGCGAGGGCGGCCCCCAGGCGGCCGGGACGTCCTGCGGGCCCGCGAACTTCATCTGCCCGAACTCCTGCCAGATGGACGACTCGTCCTGTCCGGCGGTGAGGTAGAAGACGAAGTCGTACTTCGCGGTCTCCCCGCCGCCCACGTCGGCGGTCCAGGCGGCTTTTCCGTCGGTCCGGATGTTCTTCCCGCAGGTGGTGCCGAGCGGGCAGGCGCCGGGATTCATGCTCGGCTCGATGCCGTACTGGTAGGACTTGAACGGCATGCGGTAGACGCCGAAGGCGGTCAGGTCGACCCCGATGCGGCCTCCGGAGTCCTCCATCCAGTACTCGTTGATGGTGTGCCCGTGGTTGAGCGCGCCCGGCTTGTTCAGCAAGTCCCGGTAGAAGGCCGGTAGTTGACTGCGGGGGATGTCGGAGGCGCCGGGCTGCGGATTCCCGAAGAGGCTCGAACCGGCCGCCTTGCTCGCGGTGAACTCCTCGTCGGGGTAGTCGAGCAGCACGAGGGCGCCCTTGAACGTCCGCTTACTGGGCTTGTGTTGGGGGTCGGACCAGTCGGTGCCGGGGACGGAGCGGTAGTCCGCCCAGGTCATGTCGTCGGGGTTCTGCCAGTGCTGCGGGTCGGTCGGCTGGACGAGGGGCGGGGGCCGGTGCGGCCGGTCGGCGGCGTGCGGGTCGGCCTGTGCGGGCCCGGCGGCGAGGGCCGCGGCGAGGAGACCGAGGAGTGCGACGGGGAGGACGCCGCGTATGCGTCTACGACGGAGGAACAAGGCTCACTCCTAGCCCGGAGGACGAGAACCAGAACATGACAAGCCGTTCGGTCTGCACCTTCCGCCGTGGCGGGTGGGACGTCAACGCACTTTTGGGACGTCATGCCGGGTCCACCACGTGCAGGCGCAGTTCGCTCACGTAGCGGCGCCCCCGCGCATCGTGCACCCAGGCGCGGTCGGGGCCCGGGAGTGCCTCGCTGACGACGAGTCCGGCGTCCGCGTCCGGGCCGGAGCGGCGCCGGGCGGCGCGCAGCAGGGTGCACAGCGACGCCACGTACACGGGGCTGGTGAAGTCGACGTAGACGGGCTTCATCTCTCCCTCGACCTTGATGAACACCCGCTCGGGCAGGCCCAGTCCGGCCCGCCAGCGCCGTACCGCCAGATAGTCCTCCCGCTCGCTGCCGCCCGCGCTCTTGCTGCGCTTGGGGAGGGCCACGGCGTCCACCCCGGTGCGCCAGGTCTCCCGGAACAGGACGAGGTGGTCGACGACGACGCGCGGCAGGTGCGCCCCGTGCGTGACCGTCTTGTAGGCGTCGACCGCGATGAGCGTGAGGAAGACGCCGAACATCTCGATGAGCGGCAGCTCTTGGCCGTCCGGCAGCACCGCCCGTACCTTCGCCGCTTCGCCGTCGCGGCGCAGCCGGACCGCGGAGACGGGGACGAGGCGGCGCCGGTCGACGCCCGGGGCCGGGGCGAAGCCGAGGAGCAGGTCGCTCTCGATCACCTCGGCCGGGACCATGCGTCCGGTGCTCCGCGGCCACGTGGCGGGCAGCAGGGGCACGACGCGGGGTGCCCGGTAGTCGGAGTGCGCCTGCCGGCCGGCGAAGGCCGGGTCGTCGGCGGACCAGGTGAACAGGTTCACGAGCAGCGTGGGCGCGCAGGCGTGCATCTCGCCGAGCACCACTTCGTACGCGCCTCGGTTGACGGCCTCGGCGGACTCCGCGCAGATCTGGAGGTCGGGGCTGTGGATGCGGGCGAGGGACCAGCCGGGGCGCTCGGCGGCGAAGATCCGCCGGGCCTCGGGGGCGAGTTCGGCGGCGGAGAGCCGGACGGTGGACGTGTCGCGGGCCCCGTCCTGGTTCAGCCCGAGGAGGGTGTGCCAGCGGCGGGCGAACTCGTCGGTGACGTCGTCCACGGGGCGGCGGTCGTTGCTCCAGAACAGCCGCAGTGCGGGACGCCACAGGTCGGCGAGGGTGACCTCCGGGCCGGACGCGTCAGGGGTGGTGACGGCCGCAGCGGCCGCCTTGTCGAACAGCTTGGCCAGTTCCCGGTCGTAGGCGTCGACGAGTTCGGCGCTGAACCACCGGGTGGCCTGGAGCACGAGGGACAGAGGCGGGGCCAGCCGGTCCAGGAACTCACTGCCGATCGTCAGGCCGATGTCGCGCGTGGTGTCTTCGTAGCAGAGCCCCCGGCCCGCGTACGTCTTGCCCTGCGCCCGGCTGGGCTCGCGCCGGGTGAGGGCGGTGAACTCCCGGTCCAGGGCGTCCAGGGCGGCGGCCAGGCGTTCGCTGTCACCGGCGGCCGCGGCGACGTCGTCGCGTGCGACGCACAGCCGGGCGAAGGCGGCGCGTGCGCGGGCCGCCGCCACCGGGTCGCCGATGGCCGCGAGCCGTCGGCGCACGGCGGTCTCGGCCCGTGCGTCGGTGGGCAGGTTGGCGTCCCAGGCGATCAGCCGTCGGCGCGAGAGCTGAGTGAGGATGCGGTGGACGTCCTCCGCGCGGCACAGCCCGGTGCCCGGGGCCGGGTCCGGGGCCGGGTCCAGATCCAGGTCTGGGTCCGGGGCCGGGTCGGCGAGGAGGCGTTCGGCGATCACGGCGGCGGGCGTCTCCCCGTCGCACAGCGCCGCGACGGCCGCCTGGAGCGGTGTCAGACGTATCGGCGTCGCCCCCTGGCGCAGGAGCCGCTGCCCCTCAACTGCCAGATGGGGATGGAGGGTCGGGGGCAGCCAGGCCCTGATCCCGGGGTCCTCGGCGAGCCAGGCGCCGAACGCGGCCAGCGCCCAGGGTTCGAAGAAGACCTGTCGGCGGCCGGGCATCGTGCTGCCGGGAGTGAGGGTGAGAGCGGTGGCGTCGGGGTCCACCCGGACCCAGGCGGACGGGCCGAAGAAGCCGATGGTCTCGGCCTTGCCGCAGTAGCGCTGCCAGTAGCGGCTCAGGTCCTGTTCGCGGCGCCTGCGGGTGGTGTTCCTGCGGGGCGTCGGGCCGCCGCGGCGCAGGGAGTCGAGCAGGGTCAGGGCGCCGCGGTTCTGCCAGGTCATGGCCTCGCGCAGCAGCGGGTCCGCGGCCACGGCGCCGATCTCGCGGGCGCAGTGGTCCGTGGCGCGCCCGAAGGCGGTCTCGAACTCCTCGCGGGTACCGGCCCCGGCGAGGTGGCGGTCCGTCACGTCGGCGCAGTCCGGTGCGCCGAACCTGGTGAGCCCGTCGACCGGGAATCCGGCCGTGCGCAGCACCGCGTCGCGCCAGACGCGCCAGCCGGTGGTGCCCAGTTCCACGCTGTGGGCGTGCGGGTCGTGCTCTGTCATGCGTCCTCGTCTCGCTCGTCGACTCGTGCTGATCAGGTGGCCGCCACGGCCCGGTCTCAGCTGGGCAGCCGGATCCCCAGCCCCCGCCTGCGGGCCTCGCGGTCGATCACGCTGCCCAGGGCCACGTCGTTGACCGCCATGCCGAAGGGGTTGAACACGACGCGGCCGCGCGGCGGGAGGGTCAATTTCCGCTGCCCGGCGACGAGTTCACCGATCTCGGCGTCCACGGCGCGCGCTGCGGGCGGGGTGTTCGGAGGGATGTCCGGTACGGGGTGCCGGGTGACCTTGCCGTCCGCGATGAGCCTGCCGAGCAGTCGTCGGTGGTCGGCCGCCACCAGCTGCCGGCTGTCCACGACCAGCACGTCCGCGCCCATGAGCAGCCCCTCGGCGCAGTCGTCGAGCCCCACGTTGACCGTGAGGCTCCCGGCGGGCACGTCGTGGAGGTCCAGGTACGGCCGGTCCGTGGTGGTGGCGGCCACGACGAGCGACGCCCCGTCGAGGGCCTCGGCGGGGCTCGCGGCGGCGCGCACGCGGACGGGGCCGAGTTCCGCCGCGAGGACACGGGCCGCTTCGGCACACCGTGCGGCGTCCAGATCGTACAGGCGGATGGTGCGCGGGGGCTCGGGCAGGGTGCGGGCGAGAACGCGTGCGTGGGTCCGGCCGATGGGCCCCGCGCCGAAGATCGCGACATCGGTGACCGGGGCGGGGGCCAGGTGCAGCGCCCCGAGCGCGCTCACGGCGGCGGTACGGGTGGCGGACAGCTCGGCGGCCGCCATCAGCGTGCGTATGTGAGCGGTTTCGACGTCGTACAGCGCGAGCAGTCCGCCCGCACGCGGGAGGCCCTTTGCGGGGTTGCCGAGACAACTGTTGATGATCTTTGTGCCGGCGACGGTGGCCGGGGTGCCGAGCGCCGCGGGCAGACACAGACTCCGCGCCCACCCCTCCGTGTGGTCCCAGCGCAGATACGCCTCCTCCGGCAGGACGACCGTGCCTCGGGCGTGGTCACGCTGCGCCCGCGCGATGGCGTCCACGACGGGCAGATCCGCCAGCACGGCGGCTACGGAGGGCGTGTCCAAGTACAGAATGTCGTTCACGGCTGTGCCTCTTCTTCAGAGTGGGGCGGGACGGGCGGGACGGACCGGACGGGCCCGAAGGTCCGGAAGGTCCGGATGGGCGGGATGCCCGGAGCAGGGCGAAGCCCGCGAGCGCCGCGGCGGCGAGCAGCACGCCCGCGGCCGTGAGGTAGGCCGTTGACACGCCCTCGGCGAGGGCGTCGGCGACCGCCTCGGTGACCCGGGCGGGGGCAGGGGACGAGGAGTGGCCCGCGCCGTCGCGGACGGCGCGGGCGATGCTCTCGGCCATCGACGACGGCAGTCCCGCGCCGGTGAGCGCGCCCGGCAGACCGGCGACGAACCGCGCGGCGAACACGCTGCCGAGGACCGAGGTGCCGAGCACGGAGCCGAACTGGCGGAAGGCGGTGGCGCTGCTGGACGCGGCCGAGGCGTCCTCGGGGCCGACCGCCATGATGGCGGCGGTGGTGGCGGGCGTGACGGTCAGACCGAGTGCCGCGCCCAGGAGCGCCATGCCGCCCGCGGACACGGCGTCGGAGGCGCGGGCCGTCTGGCAGAGCGCCAGGACGCAGGCGCCCGCGGCGGAGAGCAGGAAGCCGACAACGGCCACGCTCAGGGGGTGGAAGCGGGCCAGGAGTCGGCCGCTGACGGTGTTGGTGACCAGGAAGGGCACGACCAGGGCCAGCAGATGGACGGCCGCCGCGAGCGGGGAAAGGCCGCGCGCGCTCTGGAAGAACAGGGACTGCAGATAGCAGGCGCCGACGAAGCCGAGCATCGCGCAGCAGGCGAGCAACAGCCCCGCCAGGTGCGGCAGTCGGGCCATCGGGCGGACCCGCAGCATGGGGTCGGCGGCCCGCCGCTCGACCAGGACGAGGGCCACCACACCGAGCAGGCCCAGGGCGAGCGCGGTGAGGGTGACCGGGTCGCCGTAACCGCTGTGTCCGGCGCGGGTGATGGCGTAGACGGTCAGCCCCAGGCCCGCGATGGCGCAGACCTGGCCGGGAAGGTCCAGGCTCCGCCCGGGAGTGCGCGACTCCGGTACGCCCCAGCGCGTCAGGACCAGGGTGATCGCGGCCAGGGGGACGTTGACGAGGTACGCGGCGTGCCAGCCGACGCGGTCGACCAGCAGTCCGCCCAGGACGGGACCGCAGGCCAGGGCGACGCCGGAGGAGGTGATCCACGTCGACACGCGCCGCATGCGACGGGCCGGATCGTCGGTGCTGAGCGAGAGGATCGCCAGCGAGGTCGGCAGCACCACCGCCCCGCCGACACCGCTGACGGCGCGCCCGGCGAGGAGCTGGGCGTAGGACCCGGCGGTCGCGGCGGTGAGCGAGCCGCAGGCGATCAGGACGGTGCCGAGCATGTAGACGCGGCGCCGGCCGAAGCGTTCGGCGACCGTTCCGCCGGTGAGGACGAGGACGGCCACCATCAGCGTGTAGAGACTCGCGATCCAGCTCAGGGCGCCCGGCGGCACATGAAGGTCGTCCTGGATCGCGCGCAGGGTGGCCATGGCGGCCGTGGTCTCCTGCAGGCTCATCACCACGCCGCCGCAGCAGGCGGCCGTGGTCAGCGCCGGATACCGGAGGGTGGCGGCGGTGGCCCGGGCGCTCACCTGTCGTCACCCCGGCGCCGGGGCCGCCTGCTGCTCCTGCGCAGCCGGATGCCGGTGATCGAGGTGAACGCGACGGGGACGAGGACGAGTTGCCACATGCCCGTGGCGATCACGATCAGGAACGTGAGCGGCCAGACGGCGCCCGCCACGGCCAGGGCGACGCGCCGGGAACGGATGCCGCCGCTCTCCCTCTTGGGGTTTCTGCCCGCGTACAGCGGCCGCGGGGCGGGCAAGTCAGTGAACAGGGCGGTCAGTTCACTCACGCCGGTCGCGCGCAGTGCCGCCGCCGAGCGTGTCTCGTAGGTCCGCGCGTCGAGGCGCCCCTCGGCGTAGTGCTGGCCGAGGGCTTCGACGGCCTGGTCGCGTTCGGCGTCTCCGGCGCGCAGCCCTGTGTTTCCCGCGCGCAGTCCGTTGTCTTCTGCGCGCGGCCCTTTGCGGTGGTCGACGGTCATGTCTGTGCTCCGTTGTGCGTTCGCGGCGCCACCGGTCGTACGGCGGCCTGCACGGGGTCCCAGTCGGCGGGCCGGTCCGGCAGCCGTGCCGGGGCGGCGAGTTGCGCGCCGCGGTGGGCGCGGGCCAGCAGGCGGCAGTGGGTGACGGCCTCCGCGGCCACGATTCCGCTCAGGGCGGTTCCGACGATGCCGCTGCCGTAACGGGTGCTCTGGCCGACGACGTAGAGCCCCCTGACGGCGGTCTCGACGCCCGGCCTGGCGCTGATCGTGCCCCACGTGCCCAGTCCGTAGGGGGTGCCGCCGGTCGATCCGGTGTAGCGCTCGTGGGTCAGCCCGGTGGAGGTCTCGGCGTGCACGATGTGCTGCTCCAGCGGGCCGAGGGCACCCGGCGCGCCCACCGGGCCCAACACCTCCCGGGCCGCGTCCAGGAGCATCCGCTGGACGCGCTCCTTGTCCTGCCGGTAGCCCGGGTCGCGCCGGTAGCGCAGGGGGTAGGAGCCCGGCAGCCGGTACGGCGTCATCACCTGGACGTTGCTGTGCCCCGGCGGGCAGACGGTGGCCGACGCCGGATCCTTCCGGGACGCCGACGAGACGAAGACGAAGGGGAGTTGTCCCTCAGGGCAGCCCGCACGCAGCTGCGCGTAGGCGTCCTCGATGTCCCAGCCCCGGTGGAACCAGATGTTGGCGTCGGGCAGCCGGTCGAGCGGCGTGGAAAGGCCCAGGTAGAGCACGGCGACCGGCATGCGCATGCGCGCCTGGCGGGTCCTGCGCACCAGGGCGGGCGGGAAGTGCTCGGGGCCGGCCAGCTCCAGGACGGTGCGCGGGAAGTCGGCGCCCGACACCACGACGGGTGCCGTCAGGACCTCGCCCGAGGCCAGGCGCACCCCGACGGCCCTGCCGCGGTCGACGAGGATGCGCTCGACGCGGCACCTGGTGCGCACCTCCCCGCCGTCGGCCCGGAGGGACTCGATGAGGGCGGCGCTGAGTGTCTGTCCCCCGCCCTCGGGGTAGTAGGCGCCGCGCAGATAGCTGTCCAGCATGTACACGTGGGTGAGCACGGTCGTCTCGCTCGGCGGCGACCCGTAGTTGCCGGACTGCGCGGCCAGCAGGGCCGCCGCCCGCCGCGACAGGCCGCAGTGGTCGAAGAGTTCGGACAGCGGACGGTTCGCCCAGCGCGTCGCGTACGGCATGCCCCGGCCCAACTCCGCGGGCGCGGGCTCGCGTTCGGCCAGCAGGGCGGCACGCTTCTCCTCGCCGATGCCCGCGCAGACGCGCAGGAAGAGGCCGATGCCGTCGGCGTCGCCCGGGCAGGCCGCGCTCAGGCGCCGTCGGTACGCGTCCCAGCCCGAGCCGACTTCCAGGGTGCGGCCGGGAAAGCGGACCGTGTCGAAACAGCCGGGGTCCAGCGGCCTGAACCTGACGCGGTCCGCGAGGCCGAGCCCCCGGTACACGGCGGGCAGCAGCCCGTCGGGGCCGCAGTCGCCGATGTAGTGCGTGCCGACGTCGAACTCGTACCGTCCCTGCCGTCGCCGTCGGCGGAAGACATGGGAGCTGCCTCCGGGCACGGAGTGCTGCTCGCAGACCAGGACCTTGCGGCCGTCCGCCGCGAGGTAGGCGGCGCAGACCAGGGCGCCGATGCCGCTGCCGACGACGATGGCGTCCCACTTCTCGTTCCTCGTCACCTCAGGTCCCCTCTCGGCGCAGCAGGCTGTCGTGGACGTGGTCGAGCAGCGCTTCGGCGCGGGCACCCGTCCCGGGTCCGTCGGCACAGGACAGGGAGAGCTCGACGTGGCCGGGCAGTTGGTAGGCGGTGAAGAAGACGGGGGCGTAGGAGACGTACATGGGCAGCGAGTAGACGGTGCGGGCCGTGAAACCGGGGGCGGACAACGACGCGGGGTGGACGGCGCCGACGTTGGAGATCACCGCCGTGCAGGGCAGGAGCGGTCCGTGGGAGGCGACCGCGCTGCCCGCGGCGATGGTGCGGTCCGTGACCCTCTCGATCACGGGCTCGAGTCCGCCCGAGCCCAGCTCACGGCGTTCGGCGAGCGCGTCGCGCAGCCGGTCGCGCACCTGCGGCCACGGGCTGCCCGCGGGCACGTCGAGGTAGACGGGGAGGGTCAGGTTGGCGGTGGAGACGAGGGGGCCTCCGCGCCCGCCCGAGCCCTCGCCGTGACCGCCCGGACCCTCGCCGTGGCGGCCCGAACCCTCGCCGTGGCGGCGCAGACTCACCGGGATCACGAACCGGCAGGGGTCCGCCCCCAGGGCGGCGACCGCGGCGGCGACCTTCGCCGCGAGGGCGCGATGGCGGCCGGGTATCGTCCGGCGCCGCCACAACCACAGCCCGTTGGTGGGGTGTTGGGGGACCGCCGGGAAGCGGAGCAGGGGTGAGGCGCAGTCCGGGGGCAGCGGAGCCTGCCGTGACCGGGGCGGGAACGCGTCGACGACGTCGGTCTCGGTGACGGTGGACCGGGCGGGGGTGCCCGGCTCGCCGCGCAGGGCGGCGAAGACGTTCGCGGCCCAGGTGAGGACGCCCTGCCCGTCCATGACCGCGTGAAAGGCGCGGAAGACGACGGTGTCCGCCGCCCTCCCGGCGAGCAGGACCTCGCAGTTGGGCCCGGTCGACGCGTGGAAGGGGGCCCGCAGCGCGGGGTGTTCGAAACGCCGGCCGTCCACGGCGTCCGCGACGCGTCGCACGGCCGGTTCCGGCCCCGTGTCGACCCAGGCCCGGCCGCGCCGCACCACCCGGGCCCCGGGGCAGTTCAGCGAGGCAGCCGCCACGGCGTCGGTCAGGGCCGCCGCGTCGAGGCTGCCGGTGCCTTCGACCACGAGTTGGATGGCCATCGGCGGGGTGGCCAACGCCCGGGCGACGTAAAGGCGTTCGGTGGGAGAGATCCTGCGGACGTACATGTCACCACCGCCCCGCTCGGTCGACCACGGCTCGGTCGACCACGGCTCCCTCTATCGCTCCTCGGCCGCTCACCGCTCGGTCCATCGCTCCTCGGCCGAGCGCCCCTCCACCGACCACCGCTCGGTTCATCGCCGCTCGACCGACCACCGCTCCCTCGACCGCCCCTCCACCAACCGCTACTCGGTCAGCCGCCCATCCGCCGACCGCCCCTCCACCGACCACCGCTCGGTCAATCGCCGCTCCGTCGACCACCCCTCCACCGACCACCGCTCCCTCGCCCCTCACCGGCAACGGCCCCTCCGCCGCGACGGCGAGATGAAGGCACGGCTCGATCCGCGAGCTGCGCACCCACCAGCCGTCCCCGGCCGCCCGCCAGCCCGGACGCCACGGGGGCAGCGGCACCCGGGTGGGCCTGCTGCCCGCCCGGCCCTGGGCCTTGAGCAGCGCCTCGACCTCGGCCCACTCCCGGATGCCGACGGGCGCGCCCACGACGGTGGCCAACCACCGCAGTGCCGCCGGGCGTTGCCGGTCCTCCTGGATGTCCACGCCGATCCAGCTGCCCTCGGCCATGGCCGCCGCGCCGACGGCACCCGTGTGCGACACCGAGCCACGCCAGTCGGACGCGGGCCAGTGCCAGCGCCCGTCCGGGCACCTCGACGGCCTGCCCCGGCCGAGCGCGGTGAGCAGGGCCCGCCCGGAAGGGCTGGCCGGCCGCCCGAAGTGGTCCTTCGGGGTGGCGGTGCGGGTGACGCTCACATGGATGCCGCTCACATCGGTGCCGCTCACATGGATCCCTTTCATCGTGCGAACCGGAACTTCGGCAGGGCGACGGCGAAGGCCGCCACCCCCAGGCCGAGCAGACAGAGCGAGGCGGGCAGCACGCCTGCCGCTCCGGAGCCGCGGACCAGCACGTCCTGGTAGGCGTTGAGGGCGATGCCCTGGGGGACGTACTCCGCGATGCGGCGCATGAAGTCCGGCATGAAGACGCCCGGCACCATGCAGCCGCCGAGCGCGGCGAGGACGATCACCGTGATCGTGCCGAGGGTGCTCGCCTGCGACTCACTGGTGGCCCACGCCGACAGGAGCACCCCGAACCCGACGGCGCACACGGCCAGGCCCACGGTGACCGGGACCAGCGCGAGGGGATGGGCGCCGAGGTCCATCCCGAAGACGAGGCGGCCGAAGGCGAACATCGTCGCGACCTGGATCAGTGAGACCAGCAGGTAGGGGGCGATCTTCCCGGCGAGGACGGCCCGGCGCGGCATCGGTGTGGACAGCAGCCGCAGGAAGGTCCCCTCGCGCTTCTCCGCCATGATCGAGGCGGTCAGCAGCGTCACGATGAAGAAGGCGTACATGACGGCGTAGCCCGGCACGTTCTGCTGGTAGACCGACGGGTAGGCCGGCTTGGCGCTCCCCTGCGGGGTGCCGGTCGTCGCGTGGACCCGGCCGCCGCTGCTCGCCTTGGCGATGGCCTGCTCGAGCCGGGCGCGTCGGTTCTCGTCGGTGGTCCGCTTCAACTCGCCTTGCAGGTGGGCGATGTTGTACGTGTTGGCGGCGACCGCGTCGGCCGTCGCCCGGATCGCGCCCTGCAGCGGGTCCACGGTCTGGCGGGGCGCCGTCGGGTCCACCACGAAGGACAGCTGCGAGGTCCTGCCCTGCTCTGTCGAGGCGGTGAACCCCGGCGGGATCACGACGGCCAGGCTCGCTGCCCCGCGCCGCACCATGGAGTCGGCGGCGGCCCGGGACAGCGGCCTGTCGCCGGACCCGGCGTCCACCTTGACGCCCTGCTCGCCCCGCAGTTCCCGCACGAGTCGGCCGGCCCCCGCGCCGTGGTCCTCGTCGACGACCGCGACGGTCACCTTCGGGGCGGAGCCGAGGTCGTGGAACGACTGGCCGAGGGCGAGGCTCATCACGGTGATGAACAGCAGCGGCGACAGGAACAGGGTGATCAGGACGGTGCGGTCGCGCACCAGGACGGCGATCTCCTTGCGGATCATGGCGAGCATCACGAACCGTCCCTCAGGGTGCGGCCGGTGAGGTCGAGGAAGAGGGTCTCGACGTCCGGGTGCAGGACCCGCAGACCCCCCACGCACAGGTTCAGCTCGGACGCCACGCGCAGGACCTCGGTCAGGGTGCGCCGCATGCCCTCGACCCGTACGCGGATCGTGGCGCCCTCCACGGTGACGTCACCGGCGTTCCGCAGGGCCACGGCCACGGTGGTCACGCCCTCGGGGAGGGCGGCGAGTTCGCCGGGGTCCAGGGGCCACACGAGGATGCCGCCGCCGAGGGGCGCGACGAGTTCGGCGCAGGTGCCGGCGGCCAGGATGCGCCCGCCGTCCAGGATGACGACGCGGTCGCACAGCTGCTCGACCTCCGGCATGTAGTGGGACGTGTAGACCACGGCCATGCCGTGGTCCGCGCGCATCCGCCGCACCGTCTCGAAGATCTGGTGCCGGCTCTGCGGGTCCACGCCCACGGTCGGCTCGTCGAGGAACAGCAGCCGGGGCCGGTGCAGCACCCCGGCGGCGATGTTGAGGCGGCGCCGCATGCCGCCGGAGTACGTCGCGACACTGTCGCGGCCACGGTCGGCCAGGCCCACCGCGTCCAGGGCCCAGCGCACCGCGTGCGCCCGCTCGCGGCGGGAGAGGCCCTGGGCCCCGGCGAAGAACCGCAGGTTCTGGCGGCCCGTCAGGGTCGGGTACAGGGCGATGTCCTGCGGTACGACGCCGAGTTGGCGCTTTGCGGCCGCCGGGTGTGCCGCGAGGTCGACGCCGCCGACCCGCACCGTGCCCGCGTCCGGGGTGAGCGATCCGGACAGCATGGCGATCGAGGTCGACTTGCCCGCCCCGTTGGCGCCGAGGAAGCCGACGATCTCGCCCTCGGCCACGTCGAAGGAGAGCGCGTCGACGGCGGTGCGCCGGCCGAAGCGCTTGGTCAGTCCGGTCGCCTCCAGGACGTTGCCGGGCGCGTTCACGGAGCGCACCTCGACACGACCATCGCCACGTGGCTCGCGCCGTAGGCGAAGCTGGACACGACCGCGTGCGCCACCGGCGCCACGGCCCCCGAGGACGGCACCAGCCCGGGCACCGCGCCCGGGGCGTGCCCGGTGCCCGCCGTCGCGGCGATCCGGCCGCTGCCCATGGCCTCCAGGGCGGCGACGAGACCGAACCCCCCGGCGGACCCCTGGGTCTCCCCCACCACCGACTTGACCGCCGTGACCGCCGTGCCGGAGAGACCGGCGAGGGTGAGCGCGCCGGCCTCGGCGTCGTCGACCGCCGGGCGGCCGAGCGCGGCGGCGGCGACCAGGTCGATGTCGTCCGGGGTGACCGACGCCGCCCGCATGGCCTGCGTCAGCGAGCGCGACCAGGCCCGGCCGTCGCCGCGCAGTCCGGCGATGCCGCTGAGGTCACTGGCGAGCCCGAAGCCCGCGACGCGGCCCAGCGCCGGAGTCCCCGACTCCCGTGCCTGGGCGGCCGATTCGAGCTGGACGGCCACCGCACCGGACGACAGGACCGTGCCGCCGCCCGCGTAGGGGCGCACGTCCCCGGCGCTGAGGAAGCCGGGGATCTTCACGTGCCCGGCCACGAGGATCTCCGGGCAGTCGTCGGCCATGACGACGGTGATGCGGCGCGCGGCGCCGCGCCGGATCAGCCGGTACGCGTAGTGCAGCGCACCCAGCGCGCTGGTGCCGCCGCTGCACACGGTGGCGGTGACGCCGCGGAACCTGTGCAGGATGGCGACGTGGCCGACGGCCGCGTTGACCACCGTGTTGGGGAAGTGCTTCGGGTTCGCGCCGCTCGCGCCGTGCAGCACCACGCCGCGGTGGAAGCTCTCCACCGGTGTGCCGGGGATCAGCCCGGTGGCGAAGATCAGCCCGGTCTCGTCGGCGACGTGCCGGGGCGGCCTGCCGTGCCGGCGGTGGAGTTCGGCCACCGCCCCGGCGGCGAGCGCGCCCGTGGGGTCCATCTTGCGCAGGGCCGCGGGGTTGATGCCCCGGGTGAGAGCGGCGCGGTCCACGCGGCCGACGGTGCGCGGCCCGTACTCGGGGACGTCGACCGTGTCCCGGTAGACGGGCTCGCCGTCGACGAGCGCGCGGACCAGCGCGTCGTGGGTGACGGCGGATCCGGCGATGCCCGCGATGCCGGTGATCACCACGTCCTGCGGTGCCTCGGCCGGCTCCGCCGATGCGCCGCGACCACGCCCCGAGCCGGGTGTGCGCAGCACCAGAGCGGCGTTGTTGCCGCCGAAGGCGAAGGAGTTGGAGACCGCCACGTCCACCGTGGCCGGGCGGGCCTGCTCGGCGACGATGTCCAGCCCGCTCGGGCTCGCCCCCTTCTCGGTGTGCACCGTGGGCGGCAGCATCTGGTCCCGGATGGCGAGGGCGCAGCACGCCGCCTCCACCGCACCGGCCGCGCCCAGGGTGTGCCCGACCATCGACTTGGTCGAGCTGACCGGTGGCGCGGGCTTGAACAGGGCGGCGATGGCGCGGGGTTCGACCGAGTCGTTGGCGGGGGTGCCCGTGCCGTGCCCGTTGATGTAGTCGACGTCCGCGGCGGCCACGCCCGCGTCCCGCAGCGCGGCCTTCATCGCGCGCAGGGCTCCGCGCCCGCCGGGGTCGGGGGCCGTCTGGTGGTGGGCGTCCGTCGACAGCCCGTACCCGGCAAGTTCGGCGATCGCGGGCGCGCCGCGCCGGGCCGCGCCCGGGGCCCGCTCCAGGACGAGGAATCCGGCGCCCTCCCCCAGCGTCAGCCCGCCGGAGCGCGAATACGGCGAACAGGGCTCCCTGTCCAGCGCGCCCAGGCTGTTGAAGCCGTGGAAGGACAGCCCGGCCAGCGGGTCGACCCCGCCCACCAGGACGGCGTCGGCCTCGTCGGCGCGCAGCAGCTCCAGGCCGTACCCGATGGCGACGGCCCCCGCCGCGCAGGCGTTGGACAGCAGCGTGCGCGGGCCGGTGAGGCCGGTGGCCGCGGCGACGGCGTCGGCCACGCTGTGCAGGGCGTACCCCGTGAGCAGGCGGACGTCCGCCTTGCGCAGCCCCTGGGTGAGGTACTGACGGTGCCAGCGTTCCATCGTGCGGATGGTGCCGAGGCTGCTGCCGACGACGACGCCCACGCGGTCGGGGTCGTAGCCCGCGGCCGCGAGGCGGGCGGCGTCGACGGCCTCGCCCGCGGCGGCGGTGGCCAGACCCAGGCAACGGTCCACGCCGGGGCGGTCCTTGTACGGGGCCTCACCGCCCACCCGCGTCGAGAGCCCTTCGGTGTCCACGGCTTCGACGGGCCCCAGGGCGCTGCGGCCCTGCTTCATCCCCGTCCAGCACGTCTCGGTGTCGGCGCCGAGCGCCGTGATCAGCCCGATGCCGGTGATGACGACGGCCATGTCAGTCTCCGAGCCGCTCGGACCACGACGTCGGCACGACGACGGGCGAGGAGACGGTGCGCACCGGGGTGCCTCCGTCGGCCACCAGGTCGAGCCCGGGGACGTCGAAGGGGGCGTCGAGGACCGCGAAGGCCAGCGCCGGTCCGCCACTGGCTGCCGGTCCACCACCGGCCGGTGCGTCAACGACCGGTGCACCAACGGCCGGTGCACACCACCGCACTTCGCCGACGCGCCGGTCACCGGCGTACACAGCCGTGCCCGGTGCCGGTGCCGGTGCCGATGCCGGTGCCGGTGCCGGTGCCGGTGCCGGTCCCTGCTCCGAAGCGGCGAGCAGCACGGGCGTGAGACCGCGAGCACGCCGGTCGCAGGAAGCCAGCGCGGCCGCCCCCCGGAACGGATCCTCGCGGCCCCAACTCACCAGCCATTCAAGGCCCGCCTCGCGCACCGAGAGCCCTTCGGTCAGCTCGGGCAGCACCGGGTGGCGGACCTCGCCGCGGGCCCGTGCCAGGGCGTCGGCATCGACGCGGCCGCCGCCGAGGGACCGCGCCTGTTCCGCCACCCACGCGGCCGCGTCGGCCGGTCGGGGCGCGATCAGCAGGTAGCCGTACTCGCCGGTGGTGCCGGTGCGCGCCATGACGCAGTCGGTGCCGTCGAGCCGGACGTGGCCGACGCCGTGCAGGACGAGGCCGGAGATCTCCTCGTCCAGGAGCCTCTCGGCGATCCGCCACGAGGCGGGCCCTTCGAAAGCGACGGCGGCATGGTCCTCGGCGGCGTCGGTCACCGTGACGGCCTCGGCGACGCCGCACTCACGGACCGTCTCGCGCACCAGCTCCGCCAGGTCGGGGCGGGACGGGGAGAACAGCCAGCTGGACTCGTCGAGTTCGATGTGGGTGACCACGTCGCGGATCGCGCCGTCCTCCTCCAGGACGAGGCTGTCGCGGACGGTGTCGGGCTCCACATAGGCGCTGTCGCGGGCGAGGAGCCGGGCCAGCACGTCGGCCCGCTCCATGCCCTCGATCCGGACGAGGCTCGCGTACGGGGTGCACCAGCCGACGGAGGTGCGCAGCAGCGCGTACTGCTCGGCGGTGGTGGCGGTGGTGGTGGTGGTGCGAAGGGTGACAGGGGCGTGGTCACTCATGTGCGGGGCGTGGTCACTCATGTGCGGTCCTCCTGGGGTCGCGTGGCAGCGGCGATCCACCTCTCGGCGGTCGCGGCGTCGGGAAGGCAGCCGACCTCCCACACCGCTGCGGAGCGGTGCCGGGGACGGTTGCGGGTGAGCAGGGCCAGCAGGGGGCCCTGGCGGGTGCTGCGGAAGAGGATGTGCGGGGTGTCCCCCGAGCGGGCGGAGCAGTACAGCCACCGGCCGTCGGCGAGACCGAGGGCGAGGCGGCCGGTCCACAGCTGCCAAGGGGGTTCCTCGGTGACGGTCCACACGCGCCCGCCCGGGCCGGGCACGAGAAGCCGGGCCCGGCGCGGCGCCGCCGGGGTCAGCCAGAGTGCCGACTCCCCTTCCTGCAGGTGGGGTTCGGCGTGCACGCGCAGGCGCAGCAGGGTCCCGGCGGCGCTCGGCCGCGGTTCGATTCCCCAGGACATGTCGGGGGCGTCGAGCCCGTCGGCCGCGTACCGCCACGGTCGGGCGTCGTGCGCGGTGCCCCAGCCGACGCCGTGTTCCCGGTCCTCCCGGACGCGCTCGCGGGTGGCCCAGATCCCGGCCCGCCAGCGGGGGTTGCAGGCGAACGACCCCTGCCGGGGGAACGGGGAGGCCAGCACGGGGCGGTCGGCGGAGCGCCAGGACACCAGGCCGCCGGCGTCCGCCGACAGGATCAGGGTGTCCTCGCCGGCCCGGAGCCTGCGGCAGTCCTTGCCGGTCACCGTGTGCGGTTCCCATGCGGCAGTCACGTCGCATACGGGGGCCGGGTCCCGCGTGGGGACAGGAGGCGCGGGCGGCGCGTGACCGGTCTCGGGCGTCGGCCGGGCCATCGGGCTCCGCTCGGGCGCGCTGCCCGGCACCGCCCGCTCCGGGGTGTCGGCGCGGGAGAACCGCAGGGTGAGGCGGTGCGCGGCCGGTGCGTCCAGGTGGACCACGGAGTCGGTGATCAGCCGGGTGTCCGTACCGGCTTCGCGGTCCACGTGGACGCACCAGCCGTCGGTGGGCTCCCACCAGGCCAGGGCCCCGGCGCTCGGCAGCGACCAGCCGGCGGCGGGTATCTCGGTGGTGTCCGGCGGGCACAGGCCACGCCCGCCGGGCCGGTACTCGCTGCGGCCCTCGTCGCCGGTGATGAGCCAGGCGCCGCGCAGGCCGTTGACGAGTACGGAGCGCACGGTGTCCGTCGGGGTCTCGTTCCCCTCCCACCAGGTGGACAGGGCGAGTTCACCTCCGTGGAGGCGCACCTCCCGGTGCAGGGTGCCCGCCCCGACGTCCTGCGCGACGCGCCAGCCGTCGGCGATCTCGGTGAAGCGCAGCGCGACGGGCAGGGTGCGGCGCCATCCGGTGAGGAACGGCGGCCCGAAGACGGGCCACGTCATGGTCAGGACCGGCCCGGTCCACCGGTCGTGGCGGACCCGCAGCAGTCCGGTGCGCGCGCAGATGCCGAAGCTCAACTCGCCGTCGCGGCGCCCGCGTTCGGGCGCGGCGGCGGGCGCGGGGGCCGCGGGCGGCAGCCGCTCGGGGTCCGCGCCCTTGCCGAGGGCGCAGAAGAGGACCTCGCCGCTGTCCGGGTCCAGGAGCGCCCTGAACTCGACGCCGGAGACGACGACTTCGGTACGCAGCACCCGGCGCCCTGCGACCACTTCCGTGTCGTCCGCGAGGCCGCGCCGGGCGGGATCGCCCACCAGGTAGCGCAGGACGGCGCCGGTGCGTGCCGTGTCCGGCACCAGGTGGCCGTACTCCTCGGCCAGCCGGGAGCGCAGCCGCAGCAGGTGGTTGACGAGTTCCACGTTGCCGTCCTCGCCCGCCTCCAGCGGGCCCGTGAGGGTGCACCCGAGCTGCCGGTAGAGCGGGAACGCCTGCCGGTTGCACGGGTTGGCGGTCAGGCGGAGCACCTCGACGCCGCGCTGGATCAGCCGGCGCAGGGCGGTCACGAACAGTTCGCCGGTGAGGGATCCGCCGCGCACCCGGGGGCTGAGGAACAGCATGTCGCCGAAGACCTCGTCGGCGGCGACCGGCCAGCGCCCGTTGCCGCGGAACATTCCCAGGGTGCCCTCGACCGCGCCGTCGAGCTCGACCACGAGGAAGATCTCCGTGCCGCGCTCGGCGAGTTCACGGCGGACGACGTCCCCGGTGAGCGGACGTTTCACGGGGTTGGGCACGTCCGTGTACCGGTTGTAGAGCGCGGCGACGTCCTCGGCGTCCGCGTCGTCGTACGGGCGGATCACCGGCAGGGACGTGCGCGTGGGCGGGGTCACGGCCGGCCGCCCTTCCGGGACACCGTCAGCGTTCCCTCGGCGGCGGTCTCGCCGTCCACCGACGCCTTGACCGTCACATGGGTGAGGGGGCCGAACCGGCGCCCCAGGGCGGCCTCCAGGGTCAGCCGGTCCCCCGGCACGACGAGCCGCGTGAACTTCATGTTCCGGATCGCCCCGAGGTAGCCGACCTGCTCCGCCCCGTCCTCCTGGCCGTCGGCGAGCCAGCCCGCCACGTAGACCACGGCGACGAGTTGGGCCATGGCCTCGACCAGGAGGACGCCCGGCATGATCGACTGGTTGGGGTAGTGCCCGGCGAAGTAGGGCTCGTTGACCGTGACGTTCTTGATGCCCTTGCCGCTGCGTCCCGGGTGGACGTCGTAGGCCCGGTCCACGAGCAGCAGCGGCCAGCGGTGCGGGAGCATCCCGCGGATCTCGTCGGCGCTGAAGGACACCGGGGGCGTCGTGCCGGCCGTCATGCCGCGCCCACGCGCGGGATGTCGCCGCGCTCGGTCACCACGAAGTCGGCGATCTTGTTCACGGAGCCGAAGACGGCACGGTCGTCGTCGCTGATGGCGACGCCGAACTCCTCGTCGACCATGACGACGATCTCCAGCGTGTCCAGGGAGTCCAGCTCCAGTCCGCGGCCGAACAACGGCTGGTCGTCACCGATGAGTTCGGGACGCGTCTCCAGGCCGAGGCCGGTGACGAGGAGTTCCTTGATGCGGTGGTTGAGCGCGGCGCGGGCCGTCGCCCGGTCGAGCAGTTCCTTGTACGTGGACGGTTCCTGGTACGTGGACACGGGTGTCCCTTCTCGGGTGGGTGGTGCGAACGGGGTGGGCCGGGGGCGGCGGGCCGGTCATGTCGGCTGCCGGGGCGGCGGGTTCAGACAGTCATGCCGCCGTCGAGGACGATGACCTGGCCGGTGAGATAGCCGGCGGCGTCCGAGGCCGCGTAGGTCACGGCGGCCGCCACCTCGGCGGGGGTGCCGGGCCGGGCCGCGGGGATGATCTCGGTCATGCGGGTGCGGACGTCCGGGGGCAGGCCGCGCCACATGTCGGTGTCCGTGAATCCGGGAGCCACGACGTTGACGCGGATGTGCCAGGGGGCGACCTCGCGGGCCAGGCTCTTGGCGAAGGCGATCATGCCGCCCTTGCTGGCGCTGTAGTTGCACTGCCCGGGGCGGCCGCGGATGCCGCTGGTGGACGCCATCAGGACGATGGCGCCGCCGGTGCGCCGCATGAGCTTCACGGACTCGCGGCTCACGAGGAACGTGCCGGTGAGGTTGGTGCGGATCACCCGCTCCCACTTGTCGAGGCTCATCATCGCCAGGTAGCCGTCGTCGGTGATGCCGCCGTTGACGACGGTCACGTCGAGGTGCCCCCACTCCTCGCGGACGGCCCGGAACATGTCCCTGGTCTGCGTCTCCGAGCCCACGTCGGCCTGGACCACGGCGGCGCGCCGGCCCTTGGCCCTGATCTCCTCGGCGACCGACTCCGCCGCGTCCGTGCGGGTGCGGCAGTGGACCATCACGTCGTGCCCGTCGTCGGCCAGGGCCAGAGCACAGGCCCGGCCGATGCCGCGCGAGCCGCCGGTCACCAGTGCCGTGCGGCGGCGCTGCGGTTCCGTCATCGTGTTCCCTCCTCCATTCCCGCCTCCAGCGCCCGCAGGACCACCCCGACCTCCTGGGGCGTGCTCACCAGCCGGGTCACGGGGCGGCCGGGAAAGTGCCGTGCCAGGCTCACCAGGGGGCGCGCGGGCCCGAGGGCCACGGGCGTGCCGCCCCGGTCGGCCACGAGCAGCTCCATCAGCTCCCGCCAGCGGACCGGTGCGCACAGGGCGTCGACCAGATCCGCTCGTACGTCCTCGGTCCGCGTGCCGAAGACCCCGCGGGTCACGAGCCCGACCGGCCGGGGCGAGTCGGCCAGGCGCTGCGCGGTCGCGGCGTCCCTCCAGGCGTCGGCGACGGGAGCCATCAGCCGCGAGTGGAAGGCGTGCGAGACGTCCAGGGGTCTGGCCCGTGGTCCGATCTGTGCGGCGAAGCGGCGCACCGCGGCGATCTCGCCGGACACGACGCACTGCCGCGGGCTGTTGTCCGCCGCGAGGTCGAGGCCCTCGCCCCGCGCCCGGGCCAGCAGGTCGCCGCGCTGCTCGGGTCCCGCGACGGCGAGCGCGCACATGCCGCCGCGCCCGGGCGCCGAGGCCATCAAGGTGCCGCGCAGCCGTACGAGCCGTACCGCGTCGGCCAGCTCCACCCGGCCGGTGGCCACCACGGCGGCGACCGCGCCCACGCTGTGCCCGGCCGCGGAGGCGAGGGTCACGCCCCGCCGCTCGAGCACCCGCCAGGTGGCGAGGGCGGCGGTCAGGAGCGCGGGCTGGGCGTTCTCGGTGGCCGCGAGGAGCTGCGGCGGCGCGTCCCAGCACAGGGTCCGCAGGTCGATGCCGAGCTCCTCGGACGCCTCCTCGAACACCGCGTCGGCCTCGGGGAAGGCCCGGGCGAGGCCCCGCGCCATGCCGGGGGTCTGTGCGCCCTGGCCGGGGAACAGGGCGTGGACCGGCATCACGGGGCCGTCACCGCCTCGGCCGGGCCGCTCTCCCGGAGGGCGTCGGCGCCGAAGGTGTCGCGCACCCAGGTGTCGGAGTAGATGGTCTCCAGGTAGCGGTCGCCGTCGTCGGGGAAGATCAGCACGCAGACGGATCCCGAGGGCAGGCGCGGGCCGAACGACTCGAAGGCCGCCGTGACCGCTCCCGAGGAGCCGCCTGCCATGATCGCCTCGCTCCGGACGAGGGCCCGGCAGGCCCGGACGCACTCCACGTCCGAGACGTGCACGACGGCGTCGGCGTCGGTGGGGTGGAACAGGGCCGGGCGTATCGCGGCGCCGTGACCGGGGATCAGCCGCTCGCACGCGACGCGGCTGCCGAAGATGGCGCTGCCCACCGCGTCGACCGCGACGATCCTGGTCGGCAGCGCGTGCCGGCGGATGTAGTCGGCGCAGCCGCGCAGGGTGCCGCAGGAGCCGGTGGCCACGAACAGGTAGTCCACGCGGTGCCCGTCGACCGCCGTCAGCACCTCTTCGAAGGTGGCCGCGTGCGCTCTCGGGTTGAGGGGGTTGGCGTACTGATTCGGCCAGTACGCCCCGGGGACGGTGGCCACCAGCTCACGGACCCGGCGCAGCCGGCTCGGCAGATACTGGCCGCTGTCCGGGTCGGGCTCGCAGACCTGCTCGATCCGGGCCCCGAAGGCGCGCAGCCGCGCCAGGGTGTGCCGCGGGGTGTGGGCGTCCACGACGGCGATGAAGTCCAGTCCGTGGAACCGGCACAGCTGCGCGAGGCCGATCGCCAGATTCCCCGAGCTCGACTCGACGACCGTCGACCGCCCGGGCACCAGCTCTCCCTCGTGCAGGGCCGCGGCCAACAGCGAGTGGGCGACCCGGTCCTTGATGCTGCCGCCGGGATTGAATGCCTCGAGCTTGGCGAAGACCTTCACATCGCGACCCGGGCTCAGCCGGTCGAGCCCTATGAGCGGCGTCGAGCCGATGGTTCCCAGGATTCCCGGCGCAATACCGGTCCTCGTGTCCACGCTTGCCGACACGATTCCTCACCTCCGTTCCGTACGGGATTCGGCCTTCCCACAGCGGAGAGCACGGCCGGGAAATCCCGCGAGGCAGGCAAAGTTTCGCCAATGATTAGGCAAACCCGACTCCCCTGTGAACTCTCGCTTTCGGATGACTTACTCCCACTGTGCCGGGCGCACTTGGGTACAGGAATCGGGCAACGGGCGAAATTCAAGGGGACGTTGGGAGAGCGAATTCCCGCCCGGACTGCCCAAAGGATGTATACGGGTCTGACCGCTCGGCCAATTTGATCGCCGCAGGCAACTTAAAGCACAGGGACGCCAGGCATGATGAATTGACACCGCGAATTCAGGCCGCCGCATCGACGCAGAAGAACCACCGCCCGCCCCACGACGCAGAAGCACCGCCACCCGCTCCACGACGCACGAGGAAGACGGCCGTGAGGCAAGCTGACAGGACATCGACGATCACGCCCCACGACAGCACGCACATCACCAGAACAGACCTCGGCCTCAGCGCCGCCGCCACGCTGCTGGGCGTCGCGGACGCGTACGCGACCCGGGGCGTGGCGGACTTCGGCGTCCTCGCCGGGCGCTTCGGCGACGAGCTGACGACCGCTGTCGTCCTCGGAGTGCTGCTGCTGTTCCGGCGGCGCTTCCCCCTGACGGTGGCCTGGGCCGCCGTCGTCGGCGACATCGTCGCCTTCGCCCCGTTCCCGCTGGCCGTCGCGCTCTTCACCGTGGCCGCCAAGTGCCGTTCCAAGGTCTGGACTTGGGGCACCGTCGCCGCGGCCACGATGGTGCACACGGCCCTCGTCGGTATCTGGGGCGTCGACGGCATCAGCCGGATCACCGCCCAGCTCCTCGGCTTCGTCGCGGGCCCCGTCACCGCCGGCATGCTCGTCCGCACCCGCCGGGAGATGGCCGCCCGCACCGCGGAACAGGCCCGCCAGCGGGCCCGTACGCAGGAACGGGCCCGCATCGCACGGGAGATGCACGACGTGGTGACCCACCAGGTCACCCACATGGTGCTGCGGGCGGGAGCCCTGGAACTCACCGCGGACCGGGGCAGCGCCTGGGTGGCCCGCGAGGCCGCGGCGATCGCACAGACGGGGCGCCGTGCGGTGGACGAACTCCACGAGGTCCTGGGGGTGTTGACGATGCAGCCCTGCCCCGAGGCGACCACCGGAGCGCCGGGAGCGAAGGGAGCGGAGGGAGCTGAGGGAGCGGAGGGAGCGGAGGGAGCGGAGGGAGCGGACACCGATCGCGCGCACCCGGGCGACGCCTCAGCCCCGATGACCGGCGAGCCCGATGACGCGACCGAAGGGCCGGCCGCGGAGACAGGCGCCGGGGCGGCCGCCGAGGCAGCCGGCACCGCCTCGTCGACGCCGGCCACCCCCTCCGCACAGCCGACGCTGGCCGGCCTCCCGGACCTCATCCGCAGCTGGGAACCGGTCGGCACCTACGCCACGCTCACGGTCACCGGCCCCCGCCACGACGACGTCCCGGCCGCCGCGCAGCGCGCCCTCTACCGCCTCGCCCAGGAGGCGCTCACCAACGCGGCCAAGCACGCCCCGGGAGCGGCCGTCCTCGTACGGCTCGACCACCAGGTCGACCGGTTGTCCGTGCACGTCAGCAACGGACCGCCCACCATGGCGCAGCCCCGGCCGCAGCAGATCAGCGGATCCGGGCGGGGGCTGACCGGCATGCGTGAGGGCATCGAGCTGCTGGGCGGCACCTTCTCCGCGGGCCGGACGCCCCTGCGGACCTTCGAGATACACGCCGAGATCCCGCTGTCCACACCCGGCACCGCCGGCGCAGAGGAGCACACCGGATGACCACGCCCCCGATCAGCGTCCTGCTGGTCGACGACGACGCCATGGTCCGCACCCACCTGCGCACCATCGTGGGAACCGCCGACGACATCGAGGTCATCGGCGAGGCGGCGGACGGGGAGGCCGCCATCGCACAGGCCCTGGAGCGCATGCCGGACGTGGTCGTGCTCGACATCTTCATGCCGCGCAAGGACGGCATCGCCGTGACCCGTGCCCTCGCCGATCTCCCCGCGCCACCGGAAGTGATCATCCTGACCACCTTCGCCCTCGACGAGCACATCGACGAGGCCGTGCGCGCGGGCGCCAGCGGGTTCCTGCGCAAGGACACTCCGCCGCGCGACCTGCTGCACGCCATCCGCGTGGTCGCCGCCGGCGAGGCGATGCTCTCCCCCTCGGTCACACGGCGCGTCCTCACCGCGGTCCAGGACGGCGACGACTCCCTCACGCCCGCCGAACGTGAACGGCTCATGACCCTCACCGGCCGCGAACGTGAGGTCTTCTCCCTCCTCGGCCAGGGGCTCACCAACACCGACATCGCGGGCCGCCTTCACATGAGCACCTCCACGGTCAAGCTCCACGTGAGCCGCCTCCTCGCCAAGCTCGACGTCACCAACCGGGTCCAGGCCGCTCTGCTCGCGTACCGCGCGGGACTCACCGCGCCGGACAGCACCGGGCCGAACTCCCGGACACCGTGAGCCATGAGCACGACAATGGACACACGAGTGAGCGAGGCGGACGAGAGGGGAAGACGTGCGGGAGAGCCAGCACCCGAAGGACGTGTCGGACCGGCTGAACATCGGGGTCGCGCACAACGCCCGGGTGTGGAACCACTGGATCGGCGGGAAGGACAACTACCGCGTCGACCAGCAGGTCGGTGATCAGGTCGCCACGATGTTCCCCGTGATCCGGGACGTGGCCCGCGCCGACCGGGACTTCCTCGGCCGTGCCGTCCGCTTCCTCACCGCCGACTGCGGAGTGCGGCAATTCCTCGACATCGGCACCGGATTGCCGACGCTGGACAACACCCATGAGATCGCCCAGCGGATCGCACCCGAGTCCCGGATCGTCTATGTCGACAACGATCCCATCGTGCTCGTCCACGCCCGCAGCCTGCTCGTCGGGACCCCTCAGGGAGCCACCGATTACATCGATGCCGACGTGCACGACCCGGACAGCATCATCGAGAGCGCCGCGGCGACTCTCGATCTCGGCCGGCCCGTCGCGGTCATGATGCTGGGCATCCTCAATTTCGTTCTCGACACCGGTCGGGCACAGGACATCGTGCGCCGGATCATGGCCGCGGCCCCGTCCGGCAGCTATCTCGCCCTGACCCACCCGACCACCGATTCCGAACTCGGTGGCGAAGGAAATATCGCGGCCATGAAGTTCTGGAACGAGAACGCCACTCCGCCGATCACCGCGCGCAGCCGTACGGAAATCGGCGCCTTCTTCGACGGTCTGGAACTCCTTCCACCCGGTCTCGTGTCGTGCCCGCAATGGCGCACCGAGCCTGAATCCGCCGTCGCGCTGCCGCAGTTCGGCGCCGTCGGCAGAAAGCCGTGATCGAGCTACCCCGCTCGCGCACGCCCTACACGTGACCGGACACTCCACTTTCCCTCATCCTGAACCAACAAGATCTACCCAACAGGCGCCGTTATCAGCCCAGTTCACGGTGGGGTGACACCTCGGGGGCGCGGGCGCCGACAGTGCTCCGACGGGCCGTCCTCCCAGGTCACGCGGCATGCCGTCGTCGCCAAGGCGCCGGCGGGGGCGCGCAGTTGGATGGATCCGGCTTCAACGGTTGAGCACAAGTTCCACACATCCCCTCTTCAGACGGGCCGCGATGGTCTATGTTGACCGTGCTTCACATGCGGACACGAGGCGACAAATGATGATCTATAGGTTCGGAGCCCGGGGAGGGGCCTTGAGTGTGGGGAGCACTCAAGGGTTCAGCGGGTTCCCGCACACCACAAGAGTCCGGCAGGCCAAGTGCGTCCGCTGCCGTCGGTCTGGGGTGTGCATGTAGCGCTGCAACAGCCGGGATGTGACGCCCGGGGGCGGGGAGCCCCCGGGATGAGGAACAGCGCGGCGCGGGGGGCGGGGGCCTCCCGAGGGGAGCAACAGTGCGGGGGGCGAGGGCCTCCCGGGGGGAGGAACCGTGTGGAGCAATCATGTCGAGCGCACTGGCGACCTGGGGGGGGCTGTGCAACAGGGGGAATTAGTCAGCCCGTTCCTACCGGCGCGCGGGCGTCCGGTGAACGGGGCAATCACTCAGCCCGCTATCGACTGGGAGCAGCGGTACCGCCGTACCGTGATCACCAGCGATACCGTGGCCACCGCCTTCGTGGTGGCGGCGATCGGCGGCTTCTTCGGGGTCCGGGACGCTGCCAACTGGCATGAGAACTGGGCCTTTCTGGCCTTCGGCACCGAGCTCCTCGTGCTCGGGGCACTCGCGGTGAGCCGGGCCTGGGCCCCGGCCGTACTCGGCCAGGGAGCCGAGGAGTTCCGCCGGCTCGGACGCTCGCTGTTCACGGCGGCGGTCGTCCTGGCGCTCGGCGGGATCGCCCTCACCTCGCGCAACATCAAGCTCTGGATCTTCGTCGCCATCCCGGCGATAGCGCTCGTCACCATGACCGAGCGGTACCTGCTCCGCCTCTGGCTGCACAAACAGCGCAAGGAAGGCCGCTGCCTGAGACCGGTACTCGCCGCCGGAAGTCCGGCCACCGTGCGCGATCTGGTCACCCGCGTCCGCAAGTTCCCGCACCTCGGCTGGCGCGTGGAGGCGGTGTGCACGCCGGACGGTCTCGGTTTCGACGGTGACCAACTGGACGGAGTGCCGGTCGTCGGCCAACTGACGGACGTCGCGGGCCATGTCCGCCGCGACGGCTACCGCGTCGTCGCGGTCACCCCGGACCCGCACTGGTCGCCGGACCGGCTGCAGCGACTCGCCTGGAACCTCGAGGGCAGCGAGGCCGAGATGGTCGTCGCCCCGGTGCTGATGGAGGTGGCGGGGCCGCGGCTGCACGTCGACGCGGTCCTCGGGATCCCGCTGCTTCGGGTCAGCATGCCGATCTTCACCGGGGGCCGCCGGGCCGTCAAAGGAGTCGTCGACCGGCTGGGCGCCGCGGTCCTGCTGCTGCTGTTCGCCCCGCTGATGGCGCTCGTCGGGCTGTTCGTCCTGGTGGACAGCCGGGGCGGGGCGTTCTACCGCCAGCGCAGGGTCGGCAAGGACGGCCGCGAGTTCACCATCCTCAAGTTCCGCACCATGGTCGCGGGAGCCCACGGCGCACGCGCCGAGCTGGCCGACCGCGACGAGGGCGCGGGGCTGCTGTTCAAGGTCCGCCGGGATCCGCGGGTGACCCGGGTGGGAGCGGTGCTGCGCCGCTACTCGCTCGACGAACTCCCGCAGCTGTTCAACGTGCTCACCGGATCGATGTCGCTCGTCGGCCCACGGCCTCCGCTGCCGGAGGAGTCCGCCGCGTACGGCCCGGACATCCGGCGGCGGCTGCTCGTGAAGCCCGGCCTCACCGGCCTGTGGCAGATCAGCGGACGCAGCGATCTGCCGTGGGAGGAGGCGGTCCGCCTCGACCTGCGGTACGTGGAGGACTGGTCGCTCGCCCTGGACACAGTGATCTTGTGGAAGACGCTGCGGGCGGTGCTCCAGGGGCAGGGGGCCTACTGATGTGCGGACGTCGTCGTCCGGCCGGTGCACGGAAGGCAGGCCGCCGCAAGGGCGTGCCTGGGGGGAGGAACGGGTCATGAGAATCAGCGTGTTCGGGCTCGGCTACGTGGGCTGTGTGTCGGCCGCGTGCCTGGCGAGCATGGGTCACGAGGTCATCGGCGTGGACGTCAACCAGGCGAAGGTCGACCTGGTCAACGACGGCAAGGCGCCCGTGGTCGAGGAGCGGATCGGCGAGCTCACCGCCGAGGTCGTGCGGAGCGGGGCGTTACGCGCCACCCGCGACGTCCGCGAGGCGATCATGGGCAGCGAGGTGTCACTGGTCTGCGTGGGCACCCCCTCGGAGCCCAACGGCAGCCTGTGCACCACGTACTTGGAGCGGGTCACCGAGGAGATCGGCGCCGCGGTGGCGGATCCTCGTCGGCGCGGCGGGCGGCACACCGTCGTGTTCCGCAGCACCATGCTCCCGGGCACCTGTCTGAATCTGCTGGTGCCGATCCTGGAGAAGAACGTCGGCGGCACGGCCGGGGTGGACGTCGGCGTCGCGGTCAACCCGGAGTTCCTGCGCGAGGGCACCAGCGTGCGGGACTTCTTCGACCCGCCCAAGACCGTCATCGGCGAGCTCGACCAGGCCAGCGGCGACGTGGTGGCGTCGCTCTACGAGGGCCTGCCCGGCGAGGTGTTCCGGGTGCCGGTCCCGGCGGCCGAGGCGATCAAGTACGCGGACAACGCGTTCCACGGCCTCAAGATCGGCTTCGCGAACGAGCTGGGCGCGGTCTACCAGGCGCTCGGCGTGGACTCGCACCAGGTGATGGACGTGTTCCTCGCCGACCGCAAGCTCAACATCAGCCCCGCCTACCTGCGGCCCGGCTTCGCCTTCGGCGGCTCCTGCCTGCCCAAGGACCTGCGCAGCCTGGTCCACGCGGCGCGGCGGGCCGACATCTCGGTGCCCATCCTCGCCCACGTACTGCCCTCCAACTCCGACCATCTGCAGCGCGCGGTGGACCTGGTCGAGCGCACCGGCAAGCGCCGGGTCGGCCTGTTCGGGCTCTCCTTCAAGCCGGGCACCGACGACCTCCGCGAGAGCCCCCTCGTCGAGCTGGCGGAGCGGCTCTTCGGCAAGGGCTACGACCTGAAGATCCACGACGCCAACGTGAGCCTGTCCCGGCTGATGGGCGCCAACCGCGAGTACATCGAGACCCGCCTGCCGCACCTCGCGCAGCTGCTCGCCGACTCCGTCGACGAGGTGCTCGAGCACGCCGAGGTGTGCCTGGTCGGGACCAAGGATCCGGCCGTCCTCGCGGCGCTGCCGCACGGCGACGGACCCGTACTGATCGACCTCATCCGCCTTCCCGACGCCGAGGCGCGCCGGGCCGAACCGGGATACATGGGCCTTGCTTGGTAACACGACCACTGGCGGCGCGCTGAACCGTCGCGCGCTGATCCTGGTGGAGAACCTGTCGGTGCCGTTCGACCGGCGGGTGTGGCAGGAGTGCACCACACTGCGCGACGCGGGCTGGACCGTGCACGTCATCTGTCCCCAAGGGACCAAGAGAGACACGGAGCCGGAGGCCGTGGTCGACGGGGTGCGGATCCACCGCTACCCGCTGCGCGCGGCCACCGGCGGACCCGCCGGCTATCTGCAGGAGTACGGATCGGCGCTGTGGCACACGGCCCGGCTCGCCCGCAAGGTCGGGCCGGTCCATGTGGTCCACGCCTGCAACCCGCCCGACCTGCTGTTCCTGGCCGCCCGGTGGCTGAGGAGACGCGGCGCGCGGTTCGTCTTCGACCAGCACGACCTGGTGCCCGAGCTGTACCTCTCGCGGTTCGGCCGCGGCAAGGACCTGCTCTACCGCGCCGTGTGCGCGCTGGAGCGGCGGACCTACCGGGCCGCCGACATCGTGCTCGCCACGAACGAGAGCTACCGGGACGTCGCGGTGCGCCGCGGCGGCCGGCGGCCGCAGGACGTCTTCGTGGTGCGCAGTGCGCCGCAGACCGACCGGTTCCAACCGGTGCCGCCCGAGCCGGAGTTGAAGCGCGGCAAGCCCCATCTGCTGTGCTACCTGGGCGTCATGGGACCGCAGGACGGCGTCGACTACGCCTTACGGGCCCTCGCGAAGCTGCGCGACGAGGTCGGGCGGACCGACTGGCACGCGGTGTTCGTCGGCGCCGGGGACGCCTTCGACGCGATGGTGGAGCTGTCCCGGGAGCTCGGGCTCGACGACCAGGTGGAGTTCACCGGGCGGATACCGGACGCCGATCTGGTGCGCTGTCTGTCCACCGCGGACGTGTGCCTCTCCCCCGACCCGCGCAATCCGCTCAACGACGTGTCGACCATGAACAAGGTCCTGGAGTACATGGCCATGGGCCGGCCGATCGTCTCGTTCGACCTCAAGGAGGCGCGCGTCTCCGCCGGTGACGCCGCCGTCTACGCGCCCGCCAACGACGAGGCCGAGTTCGCCGGGCTCATCGCGCTGCTCCTCGACGACCCGGAGAAGCGGGCCCGGATGGGCAAGATCGGCCAGGAGCGCATCAGCGGACCGCTCTCCTGGGAGAACTCGCAGGCGTCGCTGCTCGCCGCCTACGCCGCCGCCTGCCGTGACCGCACGGCGGCGTCGGCGGGCGACCCGGTCCGCACAGGGAAGAGGCTGCGCCGTTGAGCGAGGACACGATACGCCTGGTCACGATCGGGCGGATTCTCCGCCGGCGCTGGCGACTTCTCGCCATCGTCGCCCTGCTGGGCGCACTCGTCGGCTACGGCGCCTCCCTGCTGTTCCCCCCGCGGTACACGACCTCTGCGTCGGTGCTGCTGCCGGGGCAGTGGGAGGAGCGCGAACTGCTGACGCAGGCGGAGATCGCGACCAGTTCGGCGGTGGCCGACCGCACGGCCGCCGCGCTCGACTGGAAGGGCGTCAGCGGCAGCGACGTGCGGGACGACGTGAGTGCCAAGGCCGCCGAGGGGAACATCATCAAGATCTCGGGCACGGCCGAGAGCCCGGAGCGCGCACAGCAGCTCTCCGATCAACTGGCCCAGCAGTTCGTCGCGTTCGCCGCGCGGATCGCGGGCGACGACCCCGACCCCGACACATCGGCGGGACCGGAGGCGCTGCGGAAGAAGGTGGCGCAGACCAACCGCCGCATCACCGAACTGGCGCGCGCGGCCGACCCGGGAAAGACCGTGGAGGGCGTGCAGGCCCGCACCGAGCTGGAGAAGCTGCGCACCGCGCTGCAGGAGGCCATGAAGAAGCTGGACGACGCCGACCCGTCGGCGGGCCGGGCCAACATGGTCGTCATGGGCCCTGCGGCCCGGCCGACGAGCGAGGCACCGCCCACGAGGACGCAGTTCGTCGTCGCCGGGACGCTGCTGTTCTTCCTGGTCGCGGTCATCGGCCACCTCACCGCCGCCCGTATGAACCGCCGGCTGCGCACCGAACCGGAGATCGCCGCGGCGCTGGGCTCGACGGTCATCGGCACCGTCGACGTGCCCGCCGAACGGTCCGCGCACGGGCCGAAGGGCAGTGGCCCGCGGGCCTGGTTCCGCCGGCTCCTCGGCCTCGACATCCGGTGGGACACACCGGCCCCGCAGATGTCCGGCGACGAGGCCGGCAGACGGATCCGCTACCGGCGGGTGTGCGCGCGCCTGCGGGACCAACTCCCGTCGCCCCGGCGGCTGCTGGTCGTCGTGCCGGACGGCGACGACACCGCCCGCCGGGCCGCCGGGCAGCTCGTCACCGAGGCCGAGAACGATCCGTCCCGGAACTCCGCGGGCCGGGGATACCCCATGCTGCGAGTGGTGGAGGTCTCGGTGTCCCGGCCGCTCGTGCCGGACCGCGGCGCCGAGTCCGGCGCCCTGGTCGTGCTCAGCGCGGGCAGCTGGACCGCGGGGGAGCTCGCCGGCATCGCCGAGGCGTGCGCGGACGGCAAGCACGAGGTCGTCGCCGCCGTCGTCGCCGGAACGGTCCGGCCCCGTACGGCGCGGTCCGCCGGTGCTTCTCCGGACGACGCCACGTTGGCGCTCTCAGCTCGAGGCCAGGGGACGGGAGGTTCCGTGTGACGACGAGCACGACTTCGGAGTCGTCGGCAGCCACTCCGCTCCTCGACCTGCACGCGCTGGTGGTGGCGGTGCGCAGGCGCCGCCGCCTCTGGTGCTCCCTGGCGCTGCTCGGGCTGCTGGTCGGCGCGGCCGTGGCGGTGCTGCGGCCGCCGCCGCCGACCGCACAGGCCAAGGTCCTGGTCACGCACCAGGAGGACCAGCCGAACGACTCCGGCACGCTGATCCGTACCGACGTCGCCCTGCTGGGCACCACACGGATCGCCGGACAGGCACTGCGGGCCCTCAAGTCCCCGGAGAAACCCGAGGACTTCATGAAGGACTACCGGGGCACCGGCCTCACCAACAACCTGATGCAGATCGACGTGACCGCCGACAGCGACGCGGACGCGGTGGCCCGCGCCAAGGCCCTGGCCGACGCGTTCGTCGCGGACCATGTGCGGCGGATGCGGGAGACCGCGAAGGCCGAGGCCAAGGCCCTGCTCGACCAGCGCGACCGCATGCGGGGCGAACTCGCCGAGGTGAACAAGGAGATCGGCGACCGGTCGCCCGAGACGGAGACCGACCCGAAGGCGTCGGCGGCCATCGAGTCGCTCTTCGCCCGCCGGGCCGAACTCAACTCGCGGATCGCCGACTTCGACCAGCGCGCCGCGGACGCCCGTACCGGCACCCCCAAGATCATCGCCGGTACGCAGATCGTGGACGCCCCGCGCGCGGTGCCGCAGTCCGTGCCCAGGGCCGCCGCCACCAACGCCGCGATCGGGCTGGTCCTCGGGCTCGTCCTGGGCCTCGCGGTGGCCGCGGTCGGCTCGGTGGTGGCGGACCGCCCCGTGCTGCGCCGCGCGATCGCGTCGAACCTGGGCGCCTCGGTCATCGCGGAGCTGCGCCATGTGCCCCGCCGGTCGGCCGGGCCGTGGCAGCGCAAGCGGAGCCGGGCGGCCCGTGAACGGCTCACCACGACCGTGGCCCGCGCCGTGCGCGGCTCCGCGGAACCGGTGTCGCTGCTCGAACTGGGCTGTGCGCGCACCACGAGCGTGCTCGCCCTGAACGTCGCCCGCGCGCTGGCAGCGGAGGGTCCCGTGGTCATCGTGGACGGCCTGCCGGGTCCGCACCTCGCGCACCGGCAGCGGCCGGGAGACCCGGCCGTGGTCAGTGGCGAGCGTGCCGAGGCCGCGCCGCAGCAGGCGCGCCGGATCGGCGTCGGCTCCGTCGCGCCCGGCACGGCGTGGACCGACCTCCGGTTCCTCGGCGGCCAGACCGTGCTCGTCGTACGGGCCGGGCACGGCAGCGCCACGTGGCTGCACACCGTGGCGCGCCAACTCGCGGACCTGCGCGTCCCGGTGATCGGTGTGGTGCTGATCGACCCCGATCCTCGGGACCGGACCGACGGCACCCTGTGGGACGGGCAGCACACCGCGCTGCGCGGCCATTTCGAGCGCCTTGCCCGGCACAACTCGTCGGGCGGGCAGCGAGCGGAGCGGCGGTCGAGGGCGGCCGCGCGCGTCCCGGACAGCGACCAGGAGGCGCGCTAGGACATGTGTGGCATCGCAGGCACGTACCGCTGGCCGGACGGGAAGATCGTCACCGACCGGCTCACCGACACCCTCGCCCACCGCGGCCCGGACGGCGCGGGGCGCTACAGCCACGCCGCCGGTGACGGCGAAGTGCACCTGGGGCACCGCCGGTTGGCCATCATCGACCTGTCCGAGACCGGCGCCCAGCCGATGGTCTCGGACGGCCTCTCGCTGACGTACAACGGCGAGCTGTACAACGCGCCCGAGCTGCGCGCCGAACTGGCGGCCGCCGGGGTGCGCTTCCGCGGCACCTCCGACACCGAGGTGCTCCTGGAGGCGTGGCGGCGCTGGGGCACCGGCTGTCTGCCCCGGCTGCGCGGCATGTTCGCGTTCGGGATCTTCGACGAGCGGACCGGTGAACTGGTGCTGGCCCGCGACCAGTTGGGCATCAAGCCGCTGTTCCTGCTCCGGCGCGGCCCGGGTCTGGTGTTCGCCTCCGAGCTCAAGGCCCTCGCGGCCGTGACCGGCGGGACGCTGGAGGTGGATCACGCGGCGCTGGTGGCCTCGCTCCTCTACTACTGGGTGCCGGACTCGCGCTGCGCGTTCCGTGAGGCGGAGAAGCTGCCGCCGGGGAGCTGGCTGCGGATCCGGCCCGACGGAACGGTGCGGCGCGGCTCGTACTGGCAGCTGAAGGACGTCGCCGCCGAGGGCCGGGAGCGGGCCCTGGCCGGCGAGCGGCCGGACCTGGCCGCCATTGTCGAGGAGTCGACCCGGCAGCATCTGCTGTCCGACGTGCCGGTGGCGACCTTCCTCTCCGGCGGCCTCGACTCCAGCTGGCTGACCGCGCTCGCCGCCCGGCACCAGCCCGGGATCGCCGCGTACACGATCGGATTCCGCGCCGAGGACGCCAAGTTCGAGGCGATGCCGGACGACCTGCGCTACGCCCGGCAGGTGGCCGCCCAATTCGGCGTCGATCTACGGGAGATCGAGATCGCGCCGAACGTGCTCGACCTGCTGCCGAAGATGACGCACCACCTGGACGAGCCGATCGGCGACCCCGCCGCGATCAACACGTATCTGATCTGCTCGGCCGCCCGGGAGGCCGGGATCAAGGTGATGCTCTCGGGCATGGGCGCCGACGAGCTGTTCGCCGGCTACCGCAAGCACCTGGCCAATACGCTCGCGCTGCGCTACCAGCGCGTCCCGCGGCCGCTGCGGCGCGGGGTGCACGCGGCCGTGGACCGGCTGCCGGTCGCCACGGCCAAGCGCGGATTCAGGTCGGTGCGGTTCGCCAAGCGGTTCCTCTCCTTCGCCGAGCTGCCGGAGGAGACCGCGTTCCGGCGCAGCTACACCATGTACGACCAGGAGGAGCTGCTCGCCCTGGTCGACCCGGACCTGGCCGGCACGGTCGAGGACGTGCTGACGGAGCACGCGGACGTCTACGAGGACAACGACCTCGACGACTTCGTGAACCGCATGTGTCTGGGCGACGCCCGGATGTTCCTGCCGGGCCTGAACCTCACGTACACGGACCGCTCCAGCATGGCCGCGTCGACCGAGGTGCGGGTGCCGTACGTGGACGTCGACGTGGTCAGGGCGGCGTTCGCGGTGCCCGGTGACCGCAAGATCGTCGGGCGGCAGGGCAAGGCCGTGCTCAAGGAGGCGGCCACCTCGATCCTGCCGAAGGAGATCGTGTACCGGCCCAAGGGCCTGTTCAGCGCCCCGCTGCGGGCCTGGATGAGCCGGGACCTGGCGCCGCTGGTGCGCGAGGTGGTGCACGACGGCGTGCTCGTCGACAGCGGGCTCCTGCGCCGCGACGCCCTGGCGCGCATGGTCGCCGAGGACGCCGCCGGGCAGCGGGACTTCTCCAAGCATCTGTGGCATGTGCTGACCCTTGAGTACTGGTATCGCGACGCGACCTCTGGGTCCGGTCAGAGCACTCGGTTAACGGCTTAGGAATTCAGAGGAGTTCGGGTGAAGCAGGTTGTACAGAACTACAAGAGCGGCGAGCTGGCGGTGCTCGACGTTCCGGTACCGGGGTGCAAGCCGGGCGGTGTCCTGGTCCGCAGCGCGTATTCGCTGATCTCCACCGGGACCGAGCTCATGAAGGTGTCCGAGGCCGGCATGTCGATGCTGGGCAAGGCCCGCTCCCGCCCGGACCAGGTGGCCAAGGTCGTGCAGAGCGTCGCCACCAACGGGGTGCCCGCCACGTACCGCAAGGTCATGGGCAAGCTGGACTCCTACACGCCGCTCGGCTACTCGCTGTGCGGGGTGGTCGAGCAGGTCGGCGCCGGGGTCGACGACGTGAAGGTCGGTGACCTCGTGGCCTGCGCGGGCAATGAGCACGCGCTGCACGCCGAGCTGAACTGGGTGCCGAAGAACCTCTACACCCCGGTGCCGGACGGCCTCGCGCCGCAGCACGCGGCCTTCGGCACCGTCGGGTCGATCGCGCTGCAGGGCGTGCGCCGCGGTGAGCCCCAACTCGGCGACGTGGCCCTGGTCATCGGCCTCGGCCTGATCGGGCAGCTGGTGGTGCAGCTCCTCGCCGCCGCGGGCGTCCGCGTCGTCGGCGCCGACCCCGACCCGGTGCGCTGCGAGCTCGCCGCGGGCCTCGGCGCAGCGGCCTGCGGCGACCCCGGGTCCGCGGCCGTGGAGGCGGCCGTCGCCGAGCTCACCGACGGGCACGGCGTGGACCAGGTGTATCTGGCCGCGGGCGGCGGCAGCAATCAACCCGTCGAGCTGGCCGCCAAGTTGAGCCGGGACCGGGGCCGGGTCGTCGACATCGGCAAGTGCAGGCTGGACCTGCCGTGGAACGCGTACTACGAGAAGGAGCTCGACGTCCGCTTCTCGCGCTCGTACGGGCCCGGTCGCTACGACCCGGAGTACGAGCTGGAGGGCCGGGACTACCCGATCGGCTATGTGCGCTGGACGGAGCGCCGCAACCTGGCGTGCTTCCTCGACCTCGTCGCCCGCGGCCGCGTGGACGTGGCGCCCCTGGTCTCCCACACGGCCGACTTCGAGGACGCCGTCGAGACGTACCAGCGCCTGAAGGAAGGCGAGTTGAAGGCCGTGGCCGTGCTGTTCCGGTACGCCGGCCACCCCGACCACGCTGCCGAGGCGCAGGAGACCCCCGAGGTGGCCGTGCCCGCGGTGCCGCGGCGCGGTGGTGGAGTGTCCGCCCCGGCCCGGTCCGCCAAGGCGCCGGTGCGTCTCGCGTTCGTCGGCGCGGGCAACTACGCGACGTCGATGCTGCTGCCGCACCTGGCGGAGCGCGAGGGCGTCGAGCTGTCGACCGTCGTCACCACGACGGCGCTGTCCGCGGCCAACGCACAGCGGAAGTTCGGCTTCGCCCGGGCCACCACCGATCTCGACGCCGTGCTCGGCGACCAGTCCATCGACGCGGTGTTCGTGGTGACCCGGCACAGCTCGCATGCCGAACTGACGTGCAAGGCACTGCATTCCGGCAAGGCCGTGTTCGTGGAGAAGCCCCTGGCCCTCACCGAGGACGACCTCTCCGGCGTGCTCGCGGCGGTCGAGGAGTCCGGCAACGACCGGCTGCAGGTGGGCTTCAACCGCCGGTTCGCGCCGCTGCTGCAGGAGGCCAGGAAGCAGTTCGGCGTCCGCACCGGCCCGGCGAGCGTCCGCTACCTGGTCAACGCGGGCCGCCTGGAGCACGGCAGCTGGTACCTCCGGCAGGGCACCGAGGGCTCGCGGTTCGCGGGCGAGGGCGGCCACTTCATCGACACGGTGAGCTGGCTGCTCGCGGCCGACCCGGTCTCCGTGTACGCCGTCACCACGCCCGGCAACGAGGACCTCCAGGTCGTCCTGCGCTACCCCGACGGCTCCACCGCCACCATCAGCTACGTCACCACCGGAGCCCCCGGCTTCCCCAAGGAGTCGCTGGACCTGGTCGCGGACGGCAAGGTGCTGCGGCTCGACGACTTCGTCCGCGCCTCGGTGCACTTCGACGGCTCGGCCGGGCGCAAGCGGTGGGTCAGTTCGCGGCTGCCCAAGGCCCGCGACAAGGGCCAGGAGGCCGAACTGGCCGCGTTCGTCCGGGCCGTGCGGACCGGCGGGCCGATGCCGGTGCCGCTGGAGTCCCTGGCCGCCACCACGGCGGCCACCCTCGCCGTGCAGGCGGGTCTTGCGGGCGGTGCACCGGTGACGTTGGCGAGGGCGCGATGAGCGTGATCTCAGGGAGCGCGAGCTGGTACCTGCGGCGGCTGTCCCGGATGGGGCCGCGGGAGATCGGCGGCCGGGTGAGCGACACGGTGCGCAGGCGCCGGTGGCGCTCGGCGCGGCCCAGCTGCCCGAGCGTGACGGGCGCCCGGTTCACCGCGGCCCTGCCCGCCGGGGCGCTCGCCGCGGTGCCGCCGGACGCCGCGAAGCGTCTCGTCGCCGAGGCGGACCGGCTCCTTGACGGGCACGCCGAGTTCTTCGGGGTGCCCCGCGACGACCTGGCCGACCCGGACTGGTGGTACGACCCGAAGACCGGGCGCCGGGCCCCGTGGGGCTACGCCTTCGACGTGCCGTACCGCAACGAGGAAGCGGTCGGGGACATCAAGCAGATCTGGGAGCCGTCCCGGCACCAGTACCTCACCGTGCTCGCCGCCGCCTACGCGGTCACCGGGGACGAGCGGTACGCCGAGCGCGTGGCCCAGCACCTGCGGCTGTGGTGGGCGGCCAACCCGCCGCTGCGCGGCGTGCACTGGATCAGCGGCATCGAGCTGGGCATCCGCCTCCTGTCCTGGGTGTGGATACGCCGGCTCCTCGACGGCTGGCCGGGCGCGGCCGGGCTCTTCGAGGAGAACCCGGTGGCCCTGAACCAGATCTGGCACCACCAGCGCTGGCTGGCCGCCTTCCCCAGCCGGGGGTCGTCGGCGAACAACCACGTCATCGCCGAGGCCGCCGGGCAGTTCGCCGCGGCCTGCGCCTTCGGGTGGTTCCCCTCCTCGGCGCGCTGGCGGGCCGCCGCGCTCGCGTCGCTGGAGCGGCACCTGCGCGGCAACACCTTCCTCTCCGGCCTCAACCGGGAGCTGGCCACCGAGTACCACGGCCTGGTCCTCGAACTCGGCCTGGCGGCGGTGGCCGAGGCGGACGCCGCCTCGGTGCCGGTCCCCAGGACGATCCGCCTGGTGCTGCTGCGGATGACCGACGCGCTCGCGGCCGTCGTCGACAGCCGTCTGCGGCCGCCGCGCCAGGGGGACGCGGACGACGGGCACGGCCTGATCGTGGACGGCGCGGGCACCGACCGCTGGGCCTCGCTGCTTGCCACCGGGGACGCCGTGTTCGGCCGCCTCGACTGGTGGCCGGCGGTGACCGGCACCGATGTGCGCACCCCGCTCCTCGCCGCGCTCGTCCGCCCGTACGGGAAGAAGGGCACCGCACCGGCCGTGACCCGCCCGGCCCGCCGGCCGCACCACTTCGCGGACGCGGGGCTCACCGTCCTGCGCCGTCAAGGGGACACAGGCGAGATCTGGTGCCGCTGCGACGGTGGCCCGCACGGCTTCCTCTCCATCGCCGCGCACGCCCACGCGGACGCCCTGTCCGTGGAGGTCCGGCACGACGGCGTCGACGTGCTCGCCGACCCGGGGACGTACTGCTACCACGGGCAGCCCGAGTGGCGGCGGTACTTCCGCTCGACCCTCGGCCACAACACCCTGGAGCTGGACGGCGCCGACCAGTCCGTCTCCGGCGGCCCGTTCCTGTGGACCCGGCAGGCCCGCAGCCGCGTCCTGACGGCGGACACCTCCACGTGGTGCGCCGAGCACGACGGTTACGGGGAGTCCGTGCACCGTCGCCGGGTGGAACTGGCCGCCGCAGCACGGGAGTTGCGGGTGGTCGACGAGGTGCGCGGCGCAGGGCGCGGCCCGCGCCGCGACGTGCGCCTGGCGTTCCACCTCGGCCCGGCGGTCACCGCGGTCCTGGCAGGCGACCGGGCGGTGCTCACCTGGACCCGGGACGGCGAGGACCGCTCCGCCGTGCTCGACCTGCCCGGGCAGCTGTCCTGGCGGGCACACCGCGGCGAGAGCGACCCTTCCCCAAGCTCTTCGAGCAGGGGAAACCCCATCCTCGGCTGGTACTCGGCCGGCTTCGGGCGCAAGGAACCCGCCACCACGCTCGTCGGCACCGGATTCGCCGACGGCACGGCCGAGTTCACGACCGTCCTCAGATTCCGCGACTAGCGCGCCAGAGCAGAGAGGGGGGAAGACCCATGGGGATCAAGTGGCGGACCTGGGCGGTGCCGGTGGCATCGCTGGCGCTCACGCTGCTGGCGACGGGCTGCATGAGCACGTCGGGCACCCCGGCGGCGGAGCCGAGCGCCGAGCAGTCCGCGACCACGACCCGGGCCCGGGTGTGCGCCGCGCCCCCGGCCGGGCCGGCGAAGGCGCCGAAGGGCGCGGTGACGGTCGACCCCAAGGTGGCCGGCGACCTGGCCGCGAAGACCAGGAGCAGCCCCCCGCACACCACGTTCTGGCTCCGGCCGGGCACGCACCGGCTCGACCGGGACCGCTACTCCCAGGTGGTCCCCAAGAAGGGGAACCGCTACCTCGGCGCGCCGGGCGCGGTGCTCGACGGCCGGAAGGTCAACCAGTACGCGTTCGGCGGCAGCGCCCGCGACGTCACCATCCGCTATCTGACCGTGCAGGGGTTCGTCGCGCCGCAGGACGAGGGCGTGGTCAACCACGACTCGGCCGACGGCTGGGTGATCGAGCACTCCACGATCCAGCGCAACTCCGGCGCCGGGCTGATGGCCGGTGCCCGCCAGCAGGTCCGCGCGAACTGCCTGCGCGACAACGGCCAGTACGGAATGAACGCGTACAAGGCAGGCAACCCGATCCGCGACCTGGTGGTCGAGGGCAACGAGATCGTGGGCAACAACACCGGCGACTGGGAGCGGCGCAAGGAGGGGTGCGGCTGCACGGGCGGCATCAAGTTCTGGGCCGTCAACGGGGCCGATGTACGCGGCAATTGGGTGCACGACAACCGCGGCACCGGGCTGTGGGCGGACACCAACAACAACGACTTCCGCATCGAGAACAACGTGCTGGAGGCCAACGACGGCGCCGCGCTGATCTATGAGACCAGCTACAACGCGGTCATCCGCAAGAACACGATCCGGCGGAACAACTGGGTCGAGGGCCGCAGATACGCCGAGCGCGGCGACAACTTCCCGTTCGCGACCGTCTACTTGTCCGAGTCCGGCGGCGAACCCCGGATCGACGCGCGCACCGACAAGGTCGAGATCTACCGGAACGTGCTGGAGGACAACTGGTCCGGGATCACCCTGTGGGAGAACGCCGACCGGTTCTGCAACAGCCCGGCCAACACCTCCTCCGGCGACTGCACGCTGCTGGTGCCGCGCTCCGACCGCTGCGCGAAGCCGGCGATCGCCAAGTCGCCGCTCTACGCCGACTGCCGGTGGAAGACCCAGCGGGTGGACATCCACGACAACCGCTTCACCCTCGACAAATCCGTCGTCGACTGCACGGACAAGTGCGACCGCATGGCGGTGCTCGCCAACTACGGCACCTATCCGAAGTGGTCGCCGTACAAGGGCGAGCGGGTGGCCGAGGCGATCACCCGCGAGCAGCACAACCGCTGGCACCACAACACCTACATCGGGCCGTGGCAGTTCGTCGCCCATGACCCGAGCCGGGTGCTCGACTCCGGGCAGTGGCAGGCCGATCCGTACCGGCAGGACGCGGGCAGCACCTTCCGCGCACGGGACGGTGGTTGAGATGGCGGCGGAGACCGGGACGACGGCGGAGGCCGGGATGGCGGCGGACCGCACGCCGAGGACCGTCGGCACCGTCTGGGGGCTGCTCGTCCTCAACACCCTCGGCTCCGCCGGGGCGAAGACCATCGTGCCGCTGCCCCGCTCCCTCATCCAGATGGTCACCATGGGCGCGCTGGTCGCCGCGTTCACGCTGGCGCTCGCGGTCAACCTGCGGCTGCGGATCAGGCCCAGCGCCTACGTGCTGCTGCTCACCCTGCTGCTGGTGCCGAGCGTGATCGCCAGCGCGAACCTGGAGTCCGGGTTCGGCGCGCTGTTCCGCTGCGGCCGCCTCGCGCTCTTCGTGGGCACGCTGTGGCTGCTCACCCGCTGGTGGGACGGCGGTCTGACGTTCGTCCGGCACCACATCCGGATGTACTTCGCGGTGCTCGGGTCGGTGGCCGCGGGCCTGGTCATCTCGCCGGGCGCGGCCCTGCCCGAGCTCTACGGCGGGCGCCTGGTCGGCGCGTTGTGGCCGCTCACCCCGCCGCAGATCGGGCAGTACGCCGCGGTGATCATCGGGCTCACCGTGCTGCTCCTCCTGGGCCGCAGGACCGACCGGGCCAGTGCGGCGGTCGTCATCGTGCCGTCCCTCGTCCTGCTCGCGCTGAGCCACACCCGGACGGCCACGCTCGGCCTGCTCCTCGGCCTCGCCCTGGCGATCGGCTCGCTCGTCCTGACCAGCGCCGCCGCCCGCCGGTTCTTCCTGTGGACGGTGCTGATCGCCACCGTGGCCGCGGTGGGGTTCGCCTCCGCGCTGCAGTCCTGGTACCTGCGCGGCCAGACCCAGGAGGGCCTGTCCAGCCTCACCGGCCGGGCCAAGGTCTGGGACGCCCTGCTCGCGGCGCCCCGGTCGACCGCGGAGCAGCTGTTCGGCATGGGCCTCGGCGACAAGTCGTTCGGCGGGCTGCCGATCGACAACAGCTGGCTGGCCGTCTACCACGAGCAGGGCTGGACCGGTGTCACCCTCGTGGCGGCGATCATCGTCGTCCTCGGCGGTGTCGCGCTGCTGCGGCCGCCGTCGCTGCAGCGGGCCTGCGCGATCTTCCTGATCAGCTACTGCGCGATCGCCTCGTACACCGAGGCCGGGCTCGGCGACGCCTCGCCGTATCTGCTCCATCTGGCCCTGGCCGCCGCCCTGTTGACGGCACCCGCCGCGGCCGCTCCCCCGGCGACGCCCGTCGTCGCCCGGTCGACGCCCGCAGCTCCCCGCCGACGCGTCCCGAGCTGGGCCCGGGACCGGGAGGTGACCTGACCATGCACATCCTCGTGGTGCACAACCGCTACGCCTCGGCGCAGCCGAGCGGCGAGAACAAGGTCGTCGACCAGGAGGTGGCGCTGCTGCGCGGGGCCGGCCACCAGGTCGAGCTGTTCGAGCGGCGCAGCGACGACATCGCCGCCCGCTCCCTCCCCGGCAAGGCCGCGCTGCCGCTCCTCGTGCCGTGGAACCCGGCGGTGCGCCGGGAGTTGGCCGTGAAGCTGCGCGCCGGGCGTCCTGACGTGGTGCACGTCCACAACGTCTTCCCGCTCCTGTCGCCCGCGGTGCTCGCCGCCTGCGCCGACGCCGGGGTGCCCGCCGTCGCGACGCTCCACAACTACACCCAGATCTGCCCGCCCGGCACGCTGCAGCGGGACGGCCGCCCGTGCACGGAGTGCGTCGGCGCGAAGGCACCGCTGCCCGCCGTCCGGCACGGCTGCTACCGGGGCTCCCGCCTGGCGACGGTGCCGTTGGCGGTCAGCCTGTCGGTCAACCGGCGGCGGTGGTGGTCCGGCGTGGAGCGGTTCTTCTGCATCTCCGCGGCGCAGCGCGACGTCCTGGTGCGGGCCGGGATGCCCGCCGAACGCCTCGCGGTGAAGCACAACTTCGTGCCCGACCCGGACGCCCGCCGGGCGGGCGAGGGCGAGCACGTGCTCTATCTCGGCCGCCTCGCGGAGGCGAAAGGCGTGCGGCTGCTCATGGCCGCGTGGGACGAGCTCGCCGCGGGCGGCGGTGTGGGCGTGCCGCTGGTGATCGCGGGCACGGGGCCGCTGGAGGGCGAGGTGACCGCCTGGGCAGCGGGCCGGGACGACGTGCGCTACGTCGGCCTCTACGACTCGGCCCAGTGCCAGGAGGCGATCGCGCGGTCGGTCGCCGTGGTGGCTCCCTCGACGTGGCTGGAGGCGTTCGGCCTGGTGGTCGTGGAGGCGATGGCGGCCGGGGTCCCGACCGTCGCCGCCGGTCACGGCGCCTTCGTCGAACTCGTCGAGGACGGCGTGACCGGCCTCCTGCACCGGCCGGGCGAGGCGGCCTCGCTCGCGTCCTGCATACGCCGGATCGCGGCCGAACCAGGCCGCAACCGGGACATGGGCCGGGCGGCCCGACGCCGTTACGAGCAGGGCTTCAGCCCGGCCGTCGGCCTCGACCGCCTGGTGGAGGGGTACCGCTCCGCGATCGCGGGGCGGGCCGGCGGCGGCGACAGCCCGCCGCCGTCAGGAAATGGCAAGACCGGAAATGGCACCACCGGAAGTCGAAACACCGGAAATGGAAACACCGGCTCGCTGCGGGGCGCCCGCGCGAGCAGGGGGGATGGGGACAGCACATGACAGGATGCCGACTCTGCGGCTCGACGACACTGGCGAGCGTCGTCGATCTGGGGGCGACCCCGCCGTGCGAGAGCTTTCTCGCCGCGGACCAACTGGACAGGCCGGAACCGGCGTACCCGCTGCACCTGCGGGTCTGCACCGACTGCTGGCTCGCGCAGATCCCGCCGCTGATCACGCCGGAGGAGACGTTCAGCGAGTACGCGTACTTCTCCTCCTACTCGACCTCGTGGGTGGAGCACGCGCGCACGTTCGTCGCCGACGCCGCCGACCGTGTGGGCCTCGGCCCGGAGGCCTTCGTGGTCGAGGTCGCGAGCAACGACGGCTATCTGCTGAAGCACGTGGTGGACCGGGGGATCCGCTGCCTGGGCATCGAGCCGTCCGTCAACGTCGGCGCCGCCGCCCGGGACAAGGGCGTGCCCACGCTGACCGAGTTCCTGAGCCCCGAGACCGGCGCGGCCGTGCGCGCCGAACACGGCCCGGCGGACCTGGTCGTCGCCAACAACGTGTACGCGCACATCCCGGACGTGGTCGGCTTCACGCAGGGGCTGCGCGCCCTGGTCGCCGACGACGGCTGGGTCTCCATCGAGGTGCAGCACCTGCTGACGCTGATCGAGGAGAACCAGTACGACACGATCTACCACGAGCACTTCCAGTACTACACGGTCGCCTCCGCGATCCGGGCCCTCGCCAGCGGCGGACTCGCCCTCGTGGACGTCGAGTTGCTGCCCACGCACGGCGGCTCCATCCGGCTGTGGGCCCGCCCGGCCGAGGTGGCCGCCGAGCCGAGCCAGCAGGTGTCGGACGTACTGGCCCGGGAGAAGGCCGCCGGCCTGCTGGAGCTGTCGGGGTACGCCGACTTCTCCGCCCGGGTCGCCAAGGTGCGCAGGGACCTCCTGAAGTTCCTCATCACAGCGGCCGAGCGCGGCGAGACGGTCGTCGGCTACGGCGCCCCGGGCAAGGGCAACACCCTGCTCAACCACTGTGGCATCCGGCCCGACCTGCTCGCTTACACGGTGGACCGCAACCCGTACAAGCACGGCAGGTTCACCCCGGGCACCCGCATCCCGATCCTGCCGCCCGAGCAGATCGCCGCCGACAGGCCGGACTACGTCCTCGTCCTGCCGTGGAACCTGCGGACCGAGCTGGTCGAGCAGCTGTCCTTCGTGCACGACTGGGGCGGCCGCCTGGTCTTTCCCATCCCGGAACTGAGCATTGTCGAGGGCATCGTCGAGGTGACGTCATGAAGGTCGTTCTGTTCTGCGGCGGTTACGGGATGCGGATGCGCAGCGGCGCCGCGGACGACGTGCCCAAGCCGATGGCGATGGTCGGCCCGCGGCCGCTGATCTGGCACGTCATGCGCTACTACGCGCACTACGGGCACCGGGAGTTCATCCTGTGCCTCGGCTACGGCGCCCACCACATCAAGAACTTCTTCCTCAACTACGAGGAGACGACGTCCAACGACTTCGTGCTGCGCGGCGGGAAGACCGAGCTCCTGTCCACGGACATCTCGGACTGGACGATCACGTTCGCGCAGACCGGTGTGGAGTCGCCGATCGGGGAGCGGCTGCGCCGGGTGCGGCACCACCTGGACGGCGACGAGATGTTCCTCGCCAACTACGCCGACGTGCTCACCGACGCCCCACTGCCGGAGATGATCGAGAACTTCGCCGGGCGCGACGCGGGTGCGTCGATGATGGTGGTGCCGCCGCAGTCCTCGTTCCACTGCGTGGACCTGGGCGAGGACGGCCTGGTGGGCGGCATCACCGCGGTGAGCGAGCTGCCGCTGTGGGAGAACGGCGGCTACTTCGTGCTGCGCCAGGAGGTCTTCGACCACATACCGGAGAACGGGGACCTGGTCGCCGACGGCTGTGCCCAACTGGCCAAGCAGGGACGCCTGGTGGCGCACCAGCACCGCGGCTTCTGGAAGCCGACCGACACCGTGAAGGAGCGCGCCGCGCTGGATGCCGCCTACGCCCGCGGCGACCGGCCGTGGGCCGTGTGGGAGCGGGACACCGCCGGAGCGCGGGCGTGATCCGGCTCGGGGCCGGGCCCCTGAACCGGATCGTCGCGGTGGGCGCGCACTGCGACGACATCGCCATCGGCGCCGGTGGCACGCTCCTGACGATGTGCCGCGCGCGGCCGGGCCTCCGCGTCGACGCCCTGGTGCTGTCTGGCGGTGGCGGCGAGCGGGAGCAGGAGGAGCGGGCCGCGCTCGCCGCCTTCTGCCCGGGCGCCGAACTCCACCTGACCGTGCTCAAGTTGCCGGACGGCCGGCTGCCCGCGCACTGGGAGGAGGCCAAGGCCGCGGTCGAGGAGCTGCGCGAGCGGACCGATCCTGACCTCGTCCTCGCCCCGCGCACCGACGACGCGCACCAGGACCACCGCGGCCTGGCGCGGCTGATCCCCACCGCGTTCCGCGACCACCTCGTCCTCGCCTACGAGATCGTCAAGTGGGACGGCGATCTCGGCCGTCCGTCGGCGTACCAGCCGCTGTCGCCGGAGGTCGCCGAGGACAAGGTGCGGCTGCTGCAGGAGCACTACCCCTCGCAGCGGCACCGGCCCTGGTACGACCGGGAGGCGTTCCTCGGCCTCGCGCGGATCCGCGGCATCGAATGCCACGCCCGCTACGCGGAGGCGTTCGCCGCCACCAAACTCACGCTCGCTCTCGGCACTTTCACTCTGGGGGACTGAACCTTGCGCGTACTGCTGACCGGACACCAGGGCTACCTGGGCACCGTGATGGCCCCGGTGCTCACGGCGGCCGGGCACGAGGTCGTCGGCCTGGACGCCGGCCTGTTCGCCGACTGCGTCCTCGGCCCGCCGCCCGCGGACGCCCCGGGGCACCGGGTGGACCTGCGCGACGTCACGGCCGAGCACGTGGCCGGGGTGGACGCCGTGATCCATCTGGCCGCGCTGTCCAACGACCCGCTGGGCTCGCTGGCGCCCGAGCTCACCTACGACATCAACCACCACGCGTCCGTGCGGCTCGCGCGCCTCGCCCGCGAGGCCGGGGTGCGGCGCTTCCTGTACGCGTCGACGTGCTCGGTTTACGGCGCCGCTGGCGGCGACGACGTGGTGACCGAGGACGCCCCGCTGCGCCCGGTGACCCCGTACGCGGAGTCCAAGGTGCGGGTGGAGGACGACCTGCACGCGCTGGCCGACGGCGACTTCAGCCCGGTGTTCATGCGCAACGCCACCGCGTTCGGGCACTCCCCCCGGCTGCGTGCCGACATCGTGGTGAACAACCTGGTGGGCCACGCCCTCCTGTCCGGCGAGGTCCTGGTGATGTCCGACGGCACCCCCTGGCGTCCGCTGGTGCACGCGGCCGACATCGCGCGGGCCTTCACGGCCGCGCTGACCGCGCCCCAGGAAGCGGTGCACGACCGGGCGTTCAACATCGGCACCGAGAGCAACAACGTCACGGTCGCCGAGATCGCCAAGGAGGTCGCCGAGGCGGTGTCCGGCTCGAAGGTGGTGATCACCGGGGAGACGGGTGCCGATCCGCGGTCGTACCGGGTGGACTTCTCCCGGTTCCGCGCCGCGATCCCAGGCTTCGACTGCGAGTGGACGGTGAAGCAGGGCGCGCTCGAACTCGCCGACGCCTACCGGCAGTTCGGGCTGACCCGGGAGGACTTCGAGCAGCGCTTCACCCGCCTCGCCGTGCTGCGCGCGGCGTCCGAGGCCGGGGCCGTCGACGACACCCTGCGGTGGCGCCGGTGACCACGCGCGCAAGGGAAGGCGTCGGCGAGGAGATGCACGCGCTGGTGGAGCGGCTGTACCCGCTCTGCCGGAGCATCACGGGCGACGGGGTGCGCGCCACCCTGGAGATCGTCGGCGAGTACGTCCCGCTGCAGGTGCACGAGGTGCCGACGGGGACGCAGGTCCTCGACTGGACGGTGCCGCAGGAGTGGAACATCCGGGACGCGTACGTCGCCGACGCCACCGGGAAACGCGTCGTCGACTTCGCCGAGTCCAGCCTGCACGTGCTCGGCTACAGCGTGCCGGTGTCGGCGACCATGCCGCTGGCCGAGCTGCGCCCGCATCTGTACACCCTTCCGGAGCACCCGAGTTGGGTGCCGTACCGCACCAGCTACTACCGGCCGGAGTGGGGGTTCTGCCTGGCCCAGGAGACCCTGGACGCGCTGCCGGAGGGCGACTACGAGGTACGGATCGACTCCACCCTCGCCGACGGCCACCTCACCTACGCCGAACACGTGGTCCCCGGGCAGGTCCCGGACGAGGTGATCGTCTCCTGTCACGTCTGCCACCCGTCGCTGGCCAACGACAACCTGGCGGGCATCGCGGTGGCGACGTTCCTGGCCCGCGCGCTGGCACAGGAAACCCCGTACTACACCTACCGGTTCATCTACGCACCCGGCACCATCGGGGCGATCACCTGGCTGGCCCGCAACGCCGAGCGGATCGAACGGGTCAAGCACGGTCTGGTGCTCGCCTGCGCCGGTGACCGGGGCCGACTGACGTACAAGGAGAGCAGGCGCGGCGACGCGGAGATCGACCGGGTGCTGCGGCACGTCCTCGCCGCCTCCGAACGCCCGCACCGCGTGGCCGAGTTCACGCCGTACGGCTACGACGAGCGGCAGTACTGCTCGCCCGGGTTCAACCTCGGCGTGGGCTCGCTGAGCCGGACCCCGTACGCCGGATACCCCGAGTACCACACCTCGGCGGACAACCCGGACTTCGTCTCCGCGGAGGCGATGGCGGACACCCTCGCGGTCTGCCGCGAGGCGTTCGCCGTGCTCGACCGGAACCGGCGCTACCGCAACCTCAGCCCCTACGGCGAACCACAGCTGGGGCGGCGGGGGTTGTACGACTCGCTCGGCGGCCGCAGCGACGCGAAAGAGGCCCAGCTGGCCATGCTCTGGGTGCTCAGCCTCGCCGACGGCGAGCACGCTCTGCTGGACGTCGCCGAGCGGTCCGGGCTGCCCTTCGACACCGTCGCCGTAGCCGCCGACGCCCTGCACGGCGCCGGGCTGATCAAGGCGTGACGGCGATGAGCACCGAGGGGGAGGCGACGACGGCGGTGGCCCACGGCAGGCACGCCCGGCGGTCCGCCAAGCGGGCCATGGCCGGCCGGCTGTCCTGGGGCCTCGCCGACCAGGCGGTCTGCAGCATGAACAACTTCGCGGTGGGCGTCTATGTGGCCCGCTCCCTCGGGCTCTCCGCGTTCGGCGTGTTCAGCCTGGCCTGGGTGACCTACGGCGTGGTGCTCAGCGTCTCCCGCGGCCTGGCCACCGACCCGCTCGTGGTGCGCTTCAGCGGTGTGCCGACCGACTCCTGGCGCTCGGCGGCGGCCCGGTCGACGGGTACCGCGCTGGGCGTCGGCGGGGCCATCGGCGCGGCGTGCCTGGTCGCCGGGCTCGCGCTCGGCGGCCGGGTGGGGCCCGCGTTCGCCGCGCTCGGCGTGGTCCTGCCGGGGCTGCTCCTTCAGGACGCCTGGCGGTTCTCGTTCTTCGCCGCGGGCACCGGGCGCAAGGCGTTCACCAACGACGTCCTGGCGACCGTCGCGCTCGTCCCGGCCATGGTCGTGGCGGCCCGCATGAGCAGCGGGGACAGCGTGGCCGCCTTCGTCCTCGCCTGGGGCGCGGCCGCCGCGGTGGCCTCGGGGTACGGCTGCTTCCAGTCCGGCATCCGGCCCCGGCTGACCGAAGCGCGCGCGTGGCTGCGCGAGCAGCGTGACCTCGGCTACCGGTATCTGGTCGAGAACGTCGGCGTCAGCGGAGCGTCCCAACTGCGCGCGTACGGGCTCGGGTTGATCGTCGGGGTCAGCGCGGTGGGCGTGATCCGGGGAGCGGAGCTCCTGCTCGGCCCGTTCCTCGCGGTGCTGATGGGACTCTCGCTGGTCACCGTCCCGGAAGCGGCCCGGGTGCTGCGGCAGGCCCCGCACCGCCTCGCCACGTTCTGCTTCTTCCTCGGCTCCGGCCTCGCCGCGGCCGCGCTGCTGTGGGGCGTGGCGCTGCTCCTGGTGCCGGACCGGCTCGGCGAGCTCGTGCTCGGCGACGTCTGGCACTCCGCCTCGGCGCTCATCGTGCCGGCCGCGCTCGGCGTCGCGGGCTCCGGCCTCGGCGTCGGCGCGGCGGCCGGGCTGCGCGCGCTCGCCGCGGCCCGGCGCAGCCTGCGCTGCCAGCTCTTCGCCTCCGCCTGCTACGTCGGCGGCGGACTCGGCGGGGCGGCCGCGGCGGGCACGACCGGCTCGGCCTGGGGCGTCGCCGCCGCGACCGTCACCGCATCGGCCGTGTGGTGGCTGCAGCTGCGATCCGCCCTGCGCGAGCGCCACCAACCCCCCGTATCCCAAGTGAGGACGCCATGACTGTCTCTCGCCGCACTCCCCGGCTGAGCATCGGCCTGCCCGTGTACAACGGCGAGGAGTACCTCGCCGAGTCGCTCGACGCCCTGCTCGGCCAGACCTACGAGGACTTCGAGCTCGTCATCACCGACAATGCCTCGACCGACGAGACCCAGGACATCTGCCGCAAGTACGCGGCCCAGGACTCCCGCATCCGCTACCTCCGGCTCCCCCGCAACATCGGCGCCGCCCCGAACCACAACTACGTGTTCACCGAGTGCCGCGGCGAGCTGTTCAAGTGGGCGTCGCACGACGACCTGTACGCCCGCGACCTGCTGCGGCTCTGCGTGCAGGCGCTCGACGAACGGCCGGACGTCGTTCTCGCCCACGCCGACCAGGCGGTCATCGACGGCGAAGGACAGGTGACGGTCCCCTACGCCTACACCCTCGCCACCGACGCTCCGCGCGCGCCGGAGCGCTTCCGCAGCTTCCTGTTCGAGCCCGGCGGCGACGACTTCTACGGGGTGATGCGGGCCGACGTGCTGCGCCGGGTGAGGCCGCACGACAGCTACCACCACGCGGACCGCACGTTCGTCGCCGAGATCGTCCTGAACGGCCCCTTCCACCAGGTGCCGGAGCTGCTGTACTTCCGCCGCGACCACCCCACCCGCGCCGAGCGGGCGAACCCGTCCAAGCGCTCCCGGTGCGTCAACCTGGACCCGCGCCGGTCCGGCCCGCTGCACCCGACGCCCCGGCTGCTCGCCGAGTACGTCTGGGGCTTCGTCGCGGCGATCCGGCGGGCGCCGCTGTCCGCGGCCGACCGGCGCGCCTGCTACGGCCACCTGAGCAGGTGGATGACCAGCCGGGTCCGCCCGGGCGCCGGCGAGCGGGTCGAGGACCGCGCCCCGGTCGACCCGGCCCAGCTCACCGTCTCGGTCGACGACCTGGTGGCGGGCCGCGAGGGGAGGCGGACATGACGCGTGCCTCCGCGGCCGAACAGCCGGTACGCGTCGGCCTGTTCGGCCTGCTCGGCTCCGGCAACCTCGGCAACGACGGCTCGCTGGAGGCCGTGCTCGGCCACCTCCGCGCCGAGCACCCGGACGCGCCCGTGGACGCGCTGTGCGGCGGACCCGAGGTCGTCACGGACCGCTACGGGATCCCCGCGACGCGGCTGCACTGGTACCGCGGCGAGTACCGCACCGCGTCGCGGGCGGGCGCGATCGCGGGCAAGGGCCTGGGCAAGCTGGTCGACGCCGTCCGCACCGCCGCCTGGGTGCGGCGGCACGACGTGGTGATCGTGCCGGGCATGGGCGTCCTGGAGGCCACGCTGCCGCTGCGGCCGTGGGGCTTTCCGTACGCACTGTTCCTGCTCTGCGCGTCCGGCCGGCTGTTCGGCACCCGGGTCGCGCTGGTCGGCGTCGGCGCCGCCCCGATCGGCAACCGGCCGACCCGGACGCTGGTGCGCTGGTCGGCACGGCTCGCCGCCTACCGCTCGTACCGGGACGCCCAGTCCCGCGACGCGATGCGGAAGATGGGCGTGCGCACCGTGCGCGACAAGGTCTACCCGGACCTGGCCTTCGCCCTGCCGACGCCACCGTCGCCGTCACCGGACGAGCCCTCGGGTCCGCCAAACACCCCAGGCACGGTCTGCGTCGGCGTCATGGACTTCCACGGCGGCAACGACGACCGCGCCCGGGCCGAGGAGATCCACCGCCGCTACCTCGACGGCACGACCCGCTTCGTCCGCGCACTCGTCGAAGAAGGCAGGCCGGTCCGGCTGCTCACCGGCGACGCGTGCGACGCGCCAGTGGTCACCGCGATCCTCGAAGCGGTCGGCTCACCGCTGGTCACCGCGGCCGAAGTGGCCTCGCTGGCCGACCTGATGAAGGAGACGGCGGCGGCCGGCTCCGTGGTGGCGACCCGCTACCACAACCTGGTCTGCGCCCTGAAGACGAGCACGCCGACGCTCGCCCTCAGCTACGCGGCGAAGAGCGACGCGCTCATGGCCGAGATGGGCCTCGCCGCGTACTGCCACCCGGCCCGCGAGGTCGACGCGGACCGGCTGCTCGCACAGTTCCGGGAGCTGGAGCGGCGATCGGCGGAGCTGCGGCGGACCCTCACCGAGCGGAACGGGGCCGCCGCCCGGCGTCTCGCGGACCAGTTCGCGGAGTTGACCGCGGCGGTGTTCCCACGGACCGCCCGCACCACCGCCGACACGCTCACCGACACCACCACTCACACCAACACCACCCCTCACACCCACGCCTCCACTCACACCCACGCACAATCCCTGCGGGAGACTCCATGAAAGCGACCGGAATGAACGCGGCCGCAGTCCCGGCGATCGACGGCGCGTACCTGTTCGAGCCGACGCCGTACGCCGACGAACGCGGCTTCTTCTGCCGCACCTTCGACGCCGACGTGTTCCGCTCGGTGGGCCTCGACCCGGACGCCTTCATCCAGGACAGCGTCTCCCGCTCGGTGCGGGGCGTGCTGCGCGGCCTGCACCTGCGCTCCGGCAACGGCGAGGCCAAGCTGGTGCGCTGCTCGTACGGGAAGATCTTCGACGTCGTCGTGGACCTGCGCACGGACTCGCCGACCTACCGCAACGTGGCCACCTTCGAGCTGTCCGGCGAGACGCAGCGGGCCCTGTACATCCCGGCGGGGTGCGCGCACGGCTTCCAGGCGCTGACCGGGCCCGCCGACGTCTCGTACCGCATCGACCGCCCGCACGATCCGGCCGAGGACGTGACGATCGCCTTCGACGACCCGGAGCTCGCCATCCCCTGGCCGCTGCCGGTCGCGTCGATGTCCCAGCGGGACCGGGAGGCGCCGAGCCTCGCCGAGGTCCTGAAGCAGAAGGAGAGCTGAAGTCACCGTGGACGCCGAAGAGTTCCCCCTGCCCCGGTCGCGCCAGGCCAACGAGCGGCTGCACGCCCTGATCCCCGGTGGCGCGCACACCTACGCCAAGGGCGACGACCAGTACCCCGAGAACCTGGCCCCGGTCATCAGCCACGGCCAGGGTGCCCACGTGTGGGACATCGACGGCAACGAGTACATCGAGTACGGCTCGGGGCTGCGGTCGGTCAGCCTCGGCCACGCGCACCCGCGCGTGCTGGCGGCGGTGCGGCGCGAACTCGGCCGCGGCAGCAACTTCGTCCGGCCGTCCATCCTCGAAGTCGAGGCCGCGGAACGCTTCTTGGCGACGGTGCCGACCGCCGAGATGGTGAAGTTCGCGAAGAACGGCTCCGACGTCACCACCGCCGCCGTGCGCCTCGCGCGTGCCGTCACCGGGCGCCAACGGGTGGCCATCTGCGCCGACCACCCCTTCTTCTCCGTCGACGACTGGTTCATCGGCACCACACCGATGTCCGCCGGCATCCCGGCGGCGACCACCGACCTCACCGTGGCGTTCCCGTACGGGGACCTGACCGCCACGGAGGAGCTCCTCACCCGGTACGCCGGCGAGGTCGCCTGTCTGATCCTGGAACCCGCCGCCCACACCGAGCCCCCGCCCGGGTACCTCGCGGGCCTGCGCGAACTCGCCGACCGGCACGGCTGCGTGCTGATCTTCGACGAGATGATCACCGGCCTGCGCTGGTCCGAGGCGGGCGCCCAGGGCCTGTACGGCGTGGTCCCCGACCTCTCCACGTTCGGCAAGGCGCTGGGCAACGGCTTCGCCGTCTCCGCCCTCGCCGGGCGCCGCGAACTGATGGAGCGGGGCGGGCTGCGCCACTCCGCCGACCGCGTGTTCCTCCTGTCCACCACGCACGGTGCGGAGACGCACTGCCTGGCGGCCGCGATGGCCGTGCAGATGACGTACGTGGAGGAGGGCATCACGGCGCGGCTGCACGCCCTCGGAGAGCGGCTGGCCGCCGGGGTCCGCGACGCGGCGGCGAGCATGGGCGTCGGCGACCACATCGTCGTCCGGGGCCGGGCCAGCAACCTGGTCTTCGCCACCCTCGACGAGAACCGCGGGCCGTCGCAGCAGTACCGCACCCTGTTCCTGCGCCACCTCCTCATGGGCGGGGTGCTTGCCCCGTCGTTCGTGGTGAGCAGCGCGCTCACCGACGCCGACATCGACCGCACCGTCGAGGTGGTGGCACAGGCATGTGCCGTGTACCGCAAGGCACTTGACGCGGGTGACCCCACGCCGTGGCTGGCCGGGCGGCCGGTGAGGCCGGTGTTCCGTCGTCTGGCGTGACGGAGAGCGCGGCATGACGCACCGTCAACTGCGCTCCCCAGGACCGGCGTCGGCCGTCGGGTCCCCGATCCGCTCATCCATGCGGGGACCCATCCGCTCGCCCCTTCGCTCGCCCCTTCGCTCGCTCCGCCGGTCGGCCGTCCGGTCGACCACCCACCCGGTCACCGGCACCACCACCAGGGCGGTGCACCAGCCACCGAGGACGTCGGTCGGGTAGTGCGCGCCGAGGGCGACCTGGGCCCAGCCCATGGCGGCACCGGCGACCAGCCCCGAGGCCAGCACCAACAGCAGCCCGGCCGCCCGGCCGAGCCCGAGCCGCCCGGCGGCGAGCAGGGCCACCATGAGGGCGAGAGCGGTGAGGAAGGCGGTGTGCCCGCTCGGGTAGGACAGGTTGTCGGGGCCGTGGATGGTGCGCCCCACCGGGTACTTGAGCAGCGTCGTGGTCCCCACGGCGAGGACGACCCCGACCACGACGAACACCACCGCGCGCAGCCGCCGCCACAGCACCAGGGAGCCCGCCGCGGCGCCCACGACCAGCACGGCCGACCCGGCGGGCTCCCCCAGGAAGTCGACGGCCAGCGCGATACGCCGCCACGGCGGCCGCACACTGTCCGCCGTCGGGTCGACGAACCACCGGTCCACCCTGCCGGGCTCGCTGTGACCGGCGTACAGCACCCCCAGCGCGACCACGGCCGACGCGGCGAGGGCCGCGATCAGTCCGAGCCACGCACGCAGCAACGCGGGCAGCACCCCCGTCGTCTCCGATCCACCCACCAGCGCCCCCAACTGCCCCACGGACACCGGCCCTTGGCACCGGTTCAGCGTCTCCTCGCCACCCTAGTCAACGAGCAGTTCCGGCACCACGCGCATACTCCGACGCACTACGGCTCGGGCCTGCCGATTTCTATTCCGAATTTTGACCGATTACGTGCCATCTGTTTCACTTGCCATTGCATGCACCTCGCTAGGTGAGGCGTCTGTACGGACATAGGCCACTGACCCCCAACGTCGAAAGACGCCCCGGGTCAGGACAGCTCTTCCCGGGTTAAGGGTTGAGCCCAAGTGGCTCCCGCATCGCGACGGGCACGCCGTGCAGTGCCAAAGCTCTGTCGAGAGGGGTGCTCGAGGGCGTCAGGGCCCGTGCCGTGCGACGTACGTCACCCGCCATACGCCCTTGCCCGCTCCTGCGCGTGCGCATGTCCACGGCGCCCCCGTGCGCCCCGGCCCGCAGGAGGTGACGGCTATGAGAAGCGGCTCCAGCAGTAGTCCGAGTACCCGGGGCGGAAGTCTGCCCTGCGCCAGTACGCCGTCACCGGCGTACCTCATCTGATCGCGCCCCCTTTTCCCCTCTTCTTTTCCCTCTTTGCTTTCGGCGCGAATTCCTTTTCCCATGCCTTTTTCTCAGGCATGCCCTGTCTCTCTCAGGCATGCCCTTTTCCCTGTGAGGTTTCGCCATGCTCCGCGAGGACATCGCTTTCCACGTCCGTACGCTGCTCTCCCGCCCCGACGCCGAGGCATTCCACCGGCTGATGCTGTCGGCGCCCGTCGCCGACATCGCCGAGTCGCTGCTCGACACCCCGCCGCAGCGGGTGGCCCGCCTGCTGCAGCCGGCGGCCCCCAAGGAAGCGGCCACACTCTTCGTCGCACTGCCCGACGGCTTCCAGGACGCCGTTCTCGCCGAACTGCCCCCGGCCACCGTCACCGCTCTCGTCTCGGCCATGCCGTCCGACGAGCGCGTCGACCTGTACCACCGCCTCGACACCGCCGCCCGGCAGCGGCTGCTGCCCTCGCTGTCCCGGGCCGAGCGGGACGACATACTGCGCCTGGCCGACTACCCGGAGGGCACCGCCGGTTCCGCCGCCACCTCGCAGTACACGACCATCGACTCCGGCATGACCGTCCGCGCCGCCCTCCGCGTCATCCGCGCCACCGCGCCGGACAAGGAGACCATCTACGTCATCTACGTGGTCGACTCCGACGGGCGGCTCACCGGCACCGTCTCGCTGCGCGACCTGGTCATGGCCGCGGACGACACCCCGCTGACCTCGCTGGTCACCGCCTCCTCGGTCACGGTCCGGGCCGACGACCCGGACGACAGGGCCGCGGAGCACATCCGCCGCTACGACCTGCTGGCCGTTCCGGTGGTCGACAGCGACGACAAGATGATCGGGATCGTCACGGTCGACGACGCCATGGACATCGACAAGGAGCAGGACGCCACCCAGCTGGCCCGCTACGGCGGCACCGCGGCTCTCGGCAAGGGGGCCGACCTGGACCTCAAGGAGTCGACGATGAGGCGGATCTTCGGCACCCGGCTGCTGTGGCTGGTGATCCTGACCGTGTTCGGCATGATCACTTCCACCTTCGTCGCCCAGCAGGAGGACATCCTGGCCGAGGTGATCGTGCTGGCCGCGTTCATCGCGCCCATCGTCGACATGGGCGGCAACACCGGCAGCCAGTCCGCCACCCTGGTGATCCGTTCGATGGCACTCGGCCAGCTGCGGCTGCGGTGGCAGGACGTCTGGTTCGTCGTTCGCCGCGAGTGCGCCATCGCGCTGGCGCTCGGCGTGTGCGTCGCCGTGCTGGAGGTCGTGCTGGCGAACTTCACCAAGAGCGGCCTCGACTCCGATGTGCTGATGGTCGTCGGCCTGAGCATGCTCATCTGCACGGCGCTCGGCGGCATCATCGGCGCGGTGCTGCCCTTCCTCGCCCGCCGCATCGGCACCGACCCGGCGACGCTGAGCTCCCCGCTGATCACCTCGATCATGGACCTGCTGGGCGTGTTCGTGTACTTCGGCCTCGCCTACGTCTTCCTCGGCCACCTGCTCGCCTAGGAGTGTCCCCAGGCGTGACCACACGACGGGCCCTGTGCACCACTCGACGGTGTGCGGGGCCCTCCAACTCGGCTTGATCTTGTCGGTGTTGGGCAAACATCGCGCGGCCCCGATCATCGTATCGAGTTAATGTCCCCGGCTTCCCTTGGTCCGGGGGGCGAACCGGCAGCTACCGTCCTCGGGGATCTGGACGGATTCCCGTTCTACGCCCCGCTTTTCGCCCCCTTGCCTTGCCCTGCCCGCATGCGGGCCGCATTGCCCCGACCAAGGAGAGTTCACCCGTGACCGTTGACTCGAGCCCGGACGCACGACTGGAGCCGCCCCAGCGGTCCAGCCTGGGCACGGCAGCCGCCCGCAACCTCGCCACCACCACCAAGTCCGCCCCGCAGATGCAGGAGATCACCTCTCGCTGGCTGCTGCGGATGCTCCCGTGGGTGGAGGCCAAGGGTGGGGCCTACCGGGTGAACCGGCGACTGACGTACACCGTCGGCGACGGCCGCGTGGACTTCGTCCAGGACGGCGCCGAGGTCCGGGTGATCCCCCGTGAACTCGGTGAACTGGCCCTGCTGCGCGGCTTCGACGACGTGGAGGCGCTGACCGCCCTCGCCGGCCGGTGCGTCCAGCACGACTTCGAGGTCGGCGAGACCCTGGTGCGGCGCGGGGCGCCCGCGGACCAGCTGCATCTGATCGCCCACGGCCGTATCGGCCGGGTCTCCGTCGGTGCGTACGGCGACGACGTCGCCCTGGACGTGCTCGCCGACGGCGACCGCTTCGGGGAGAGCGCCCTGCTGGACGCGGACGCCCAGTGGGAGTACACCGCCACGGCCGAGACGTCGGGCACCCTGCTCACGCTGTCCCGCGCCGACTTCACGGCCGTGCTGTCCACCGCGCAGAGCCTCCGGGACCACATCGAGGAGTTCCGGTCGCTGCCCCGCCAGCGGCAGAACCACCGCGGCGAGGCCGAGATCGCGATGTCGGCGGGCCACACCGGCGAACACGCCCTGCCCGGCGCCTTCGTCGACTACGAACTGAAGCCACGCGAGTACGAACTCTCCGTCGCCCAGACCATTCTGCGCATCCACACGAGGGTCACCGACCTCTACAACGGTCCGATGAACCAGGCCGAGGAGCAACTCCGGCTCACCATCGAGGCGTTGCGCGAGCGCCAGGAGCACGAGCTCGTCAACAACCGGGAGTTCGGCCTGCTCCACAACGCCGACTTCAAGCAGCGGCTCCAGCCGCACTCCGGCCCGCCGACCCCGGACGACATGGACGAGCTGCTCTGCCGCCGCCGCGGCTCCAAGTTCTTCCTCGCGCACCCCAAGACGATCGCGGCCATCGGGCGCGAGTTCAACGCGCGCGGGCTCTATCCGGACCACGTCGACCTCGGCGGCCAGCAGGTTCCGGCCTGGCGCGGGGTCCCGATCCTCCCCTGCAACAAGATCCCGATCACGAAGGAGAAGACCAGCTCGATCCTGTGCATGCGTACCGGCGAGAGCAACCAGGGCGTCATCGGTCTGCATCAGACCGGCCTGCCGGACGAGTACGAACCGGGCCTGTCGGTCCGCTTCATGGGCCTCGACGAGAAGGCGATCACCTCCTACCTCGTCAGCACCTACTACTCCGCCGCCATCCTCGTGCCGGACGCGGTCGGCGTGCTGGAGAACGTGCAGATCGCCCGCTGGCCCAGGTAGTGGACCCGACCGCCCACCCCACCAAGGAGCCACGGATGCCCGCTCCCGAGCCGACACCGCCACAGTCGGGCCTGCCCGAGGCCGCCGCCCGCTTCGGGGCCCGCGTCCTCGCCGACGCGGCGGCCCACGCCCGCGACATCAAGGCGGTCTTCGGCACCGCCCCCTGCCCACCCGTCCCGTCTCCCCCCTCGCCGCCATCTCCGGTGAACGGCACGGCAGTTCAGACGTCGGCCCCGAGCACCGCCCCCGGGCAGCTCCTGCGCGGACCCACCGGCCTGGGGACGGCGGGCCTGCGCCTGACCCCACGGGAGGAACCCCCGAGTCCGCCGGGCCCGGCCCCGGACCCGGCCCCCGAGCAGGGCAGGCCCATCCCCGGCCTCTACCACCACCCGGTGCCCGAGCCCGACCCCGTACGGGTCGAGGAGGTCAGCCACCGGATCAAGACCTGGGCGCTCGACGAGGTCGCCCTGTACCCCGAGGACTGGGAGGAGCAGTTCGACGGCTTCTCCGTGGGCCGCTACATGGTCGGCTGTCATCCGGACGCGCCCACCGTCGACCACCTGATGCTCGCCACCCGCCTGATGGTGGCGGAGAACGCGGTGGACGACTGCTACTGCGAGGACCACGGCGGATCACCCGTGGGGCTCGGCGAGCGCCTGCTCCTCGCGCACACCGCCCTCGACCCGCTCCACACGACAGAGGAGTACCAGCCGCAATGGGCGAAGTCGCTCCACGCGGACGCGCCCCGCCGTGCCTACCGCTCCGCCATGGAGTACTTCGTACAGGCGGCGAGCGCTGCGCAGACCGACCGGTTCCGGCACGACATGGCCCGGCTCCACCTGGGATACCTCGCCGAAGCGGCGTGGGCCCAGCAGGACCATGTCCCGGAGGTGTGGGAGTACCTGGCGATGCGCCAGTTCAACAACTTCCGCCCCTGCCCGACCATCACCGACACCGTCGGCGGCTACGAACTGCCCGCGGACCTGCACGCCCAGGCCGCCATGCAGCAGGTCATCGCACTCGCGGGGAACGCGACGACCATCGTCAACGACCTGTACTCGTACACCAAGGAACTCCAGGCTCCCGGACGGCACTTGAACCTGCCGGTCGTGATCGCCGAACGCGAGGGCCTCTCCGACCGGGACGCCTATCTGAAGTCGGTCGAGGTCCACAACGACCTCATGCACGACTTCGAGAACCGAGCCGCGGCCCTGGCCGCGGAGTGCCCCGTCCCCAGCCTGCAGCGCTTCCTGCGCGGCGTGGCCGCGTGGGTCGACGGCAACCACCACTGGCACCGGACCAACACCTATCGCTACAGCCTGCCCGACTTCTGGTAGGAAGAATGGACTCATCTGTGACCAGCACCGAACTCACCGCCGCCCGCAACGGCACCTCCCTGTTCATCCCCGAGCCGGCGACGCCCTACCAGGGGGACATCGCCCGCTACTGGGACGGGGAGGCGAGGCCCGTGAACCTGCGTCTCGGCGATGTCGACGGTCTGTACCACCACCACTACGGCATCGGCGACGTCGACCACGCCGCTCTCGGCAACGCCGAGGACAGCGAGAGCGAGAAGAAGCTGATCGCCGAGCTCCACCGACTGGAGTCTGCGCAGGCCGAGTTCCTCCTGAGGCACCTCGGTGACATCGGGCGCGACGACACGGTGGTGGACGCGGGCTGCGGCCGGGGCGGCTCGATGGTCATGGCGCACCAGCGCTACGGCTGCCAGGTCGAGGGCGTCACGCTGTCGGCCAAGCAGGCCGACTTCGCCAACCGGCGGGCCCGCGAGCTCCGCATCCAGGACCATGTGCACGCCCGCGTCTGCAACATGCTTGCCACACCCTTCGAGACCGGGCAGGCCGCGGCCTCGTGGAACAACGAGTCCAGCATGTACGTGGACCTGCACGACCTCTTCGCCGAGCACTCCCGCATCCTCGGCGTCGGGGGCCGCTATGTGACCATCACCGGCTGCTGGAACCCTCGGTACGGCCAGCCCTCGAAGTGGGTCTCCCAGATCAACGCGCACTTCGAGTGCAACATCCACTCGCGCCGCGAGTACCTGCGTGCCATGGCCGACAACCGTCTGGTGCCCCAGGCCGTGATCGACCTCACCCCCGACACGCTCCCCTACTGGGAGCTGCGGGCCACGTCGTCACTGGTCACGGGCATCGAGGACGCGTTCATCAACTCGTACAAGGACGGCTCCTTCCAGTACCTGCTGATCGCGGCGGACCGCGTCTGATCGTTTACTACCCTCACTGACAGAAAAAGGGGGCCCGTCCACGAGGGGCGGGCCCTCGGCGTTGGTGCAGGGGGATTCGGTGAGCTCAGACTCCAGCAAGCGGTTGGCGAAGATCGCCGCATGGACCGCGGCGGCCGCGGTCCTGCTCGGCTTCGGCACCTACTCGGCCAAACCGTTCTGGCAGCACTGGTGGTTCGCCCACCAGTTGTGCGGCGGCACCCTCTCCGCCGACGACCTCGGGGACGTCCTGCCCGACGAACGGCTGCAGTCCGGCACCAACGAAGTCCACCTGGACCAGGGCCGGATGACGTGCCGCGTCGACGAGAACGACGGCCATCACTTCGTTCTGTCCGTCGACGTGAACAGCGACCCGTCCGAGGTCGAGTCCGAGCTGAACATGTCGTTCACCATTCCCAGCGAGCCCGGGTTCGTGTTCCCCGACCGCATCCCCGGATTCCAGGACGGCCACGGCCCGGTGATCCTCCAGGAGTGCCCCGCCCTCCAGCGCGACGAGTACGGGCGCAAGCGCCGCCTCCTCACCAAGGTCATCGAGCCCTCCGGCGACGACAGGCCCTCCTCCGCGGCCCTGCGCATCGCCGTCTCCGCCGCCAACGCGGCCTCCGAGAAGTCGGGCTGCGGCGCGAAACCCCTGCCGTCACCGGAGTCCGTGGCACCCGCCCCCAAGAACCTGTCGCTCGCCGCAGCCGCCGACACGGGGTGCGGCTGGCTGGCCGAGGCCCGGCTCCCCCGCAACCCGTCCGGGAAGCCCTGGGAGGTCCAGGTCCGCTCGGTCGGCGACTTGGCGCCGATCACCAGCTGCGCCCTCATCGACAGCGCGAAGAAGCAGGCGGCCGCCACCTTCACCGGCTGGTACGGCACCTGGAGCGACAAGCAGTTCGAGACGCTCCTCGCAGCCAACGTCGACCACCGCTCCGGCCAGAGCTCCCGTGGCCCGATGATGGCCGAACGCCTCGGCCGCGCCACCGCCCGCTGCGACGGCGAGTCCGCCAACTACGAGGCGTACAGCCACTCCCGCGACACCGACATCACCCACACCTACCTGACCGGGGCCCAACTGCGCCCGCTCCTCGTCAAGTTCACCGAGGACCAGGCCCACCAGCGCGGCTGCACCGGCCTCAGGCTCCCCGACAGGACCATCAACCCGATGGCGGACTGACGACGAACCGAGGCGAAGCACACTCGTTCGCAAGGCGGAACCAGAACCGTCGATCCCTCGAGGAAGCCGTGCCTCAAACCGTCCTCGCCCCGCCCACCCCCGGCCCCCGCTCCGCCCGCGCCTCCCCCACCCGCCAGCGCGACCCCTTCTTCGACAACGCGAAGTTCCTGCTCGTGACCCTGGTGGTCATCGGGCACAACTGGGGCTCTCTGCCCTCCGGCCTGGACACGGTCAAGGCGGCCTACTGCGTCGTCTACCTCTTCCACATGCCGGCGTTCATCCTGCTGTGCGGCTACTTCTCACGCGGCTTCGAGTGCCGCCCCGACCAGATCAGAACGCTGCTCGCCCGGGTCCTCGCCCCCTACCTCCTCTTCACCCTCGCCTACAAGACCCTGTACGCGGTGCTCTGGGACGCGCCGTTCGCGCTCGACCCGACCGAGCCGACGTACCTCCTGTGGTTCCTGATCGCGCTCTTCCTGTGGCGGATCACCAGTCCGGTCTGGCGAGCGGTGCGCCACCCCGTCGCCCTCTCGGTGGCCGTCTCATTCGCCGCCGGACTGAGCGACGTGGACTACGCCCTCGCCCTCCCCCGCGTCCTGATGTTCCTGCCCTGGTTCGTCCTCGGACTGCGCCTGCGCCCGGAGCACTTCCGCCGGCTGCGCACCCCACTGATCCGCACGACCGCCGCGCTGATCGTGACCGCGGCGGTCGCCACCTCCTACGCCCTGGCCCCCGCCCACGACGTCCGCTGGCTGCACATGCAGTACGGCAACGACGCGTTGCACACCGCCTGGCCCGGCTACCTCCTCGCCCGGACGGTGCTCCTCGTCGCCTCCGCCGTCCTGGTCGCGGCCTTCTTCGCGCTGGTGCCCGCGCGACGCACCCGGTTCACGGAGCTCGGCACGGCCACCATGTTCCCGTTCCTGGCCCACGGCCTGCTGGTCCGCGCCGGGCAGGCATACGGGGCGTACGACCTGCTGGGACTGCTCGGCGCAGGAGCGGTACTCGCCACCACCCTCCTGGGCGCGGCCCTGGCCTGGCTGCTGTCGGCGGCCCCGCTCCGCCGCGCCCTGCGCCCCTTCGTCGAGCCGCGCTTCCCGCGCCGGCTGGTCCCCGTGGAGAGAACCTGACCGGGCGACGTCACGTCCTCGGCCATGATCACACAGCCCTCACGAAGCCCTGACAGATAGTCACAGCTACTGGCCCGTAGCGGACTTGGGGCCACTTAAGTTGATCAGTGCCGGGCCCCCGCACAGGGCCCGCACACAACTCCACCGCGAACGGAGAGCCACCACAGTGGCCTACGCTCCACCCCCCATCGCACCGCAAACCATCACACACGCCTTGGAGATCGCCGAGGGTCCGCTGAACGTCTACGACCTGATCTCGCACATCTTCCGGCTCGCCGGCCATCGCGCCTATCGCGATCCGCGTACCACCCGGAAAGCCGCCCTGCGGATAAGCGAGAACGACGCCCGCCACGTCGCCCGGATGAAAGACCTGATCTATTCCATGCGCCGCCAGGGGCAGTTGGTTGCTCATTACCGCAGGGTCTACACGGCGCACGCGGTGAAAGTCCCACAGCCGGCCGACCGCGGCAGCCAGTACTACCTCGCCACCGCGGCCCAGTGGAAACAGTGGGAGCAGCAACTGCCCTTCACCGTGCTGGGTGTGGCCACCGAGGACGCGTTCAGCGTCACCCACATCATCGAGGGCCACCTGACCGAACCGCAGCGCATCATTCCCCGCGCCAGCGCCGTCTGCGCCGAACTGGCCGCACACAGCGCCAACGACGCCGAACGTGCCGCCCTGGCCCTGTGGGACGAGCCGTCGTGAATGTTCTCCTTCTCCAGCGGGCGCCGCGCTGCCCGCAGCAGAGACCTCAGTAGGAGCCGGTCCTGGCGAACATTTGGTGCGGGTCGTTGCCGTCATAGGCCCAGGCGGTGGCGAATCCCGTGACGTTCTTGTCGTTGAGCATGGGAGACAGCATTTCGTTGGTGCCGGTCTTGTGGTTGCAGGTGTAGTGCTTCATGTCGCTGTTGCGCCATATGTTGCAGCCCATGCCCGACCAGTGGTTCGTCGGAACGGTGTGGTCGACCATGGCCCACACAGTGCGGCAACTACGGCTGTACCAGAGGCTCGCTATGACCTTGACGTGCTCGTGGTAGCGGCTGCTGTAGTACTTGTCGGTCTTCTGTTTCACGATGCGCCCGTCGGACATGCACCCCGAGGAGATGGGGTCTTGGCCGTCCCGCGGGCGTTTGACGTCCAGGCCGTGGCCGGTTCCGGTGGCGGCAAGGGTCATCCCTGCCGTGATGGCGAGCGCTGCTGAGGCCCGCAGAATCTGTTTCCGCATCGTGTTCCCCCTTGAGTCGGAGAAGCCAGTGCGGCCCGTTCGAGCCGCACTGGCTCCATCACCGGGGACACACGCTAGGCAGGGGCGGTGCGTCGGTCGTCAACCGAGGAGTTGAAGCGCCCTCAACCCGGAGTTGACCGACGGGCGACGTAGCGGCGGGGGCGTACAACTCCCGTGGTAGCAGCCTCCGTACAACCAGCTCCGCCCTTCGACGGTCACACGAGATACCCCCGCACCCCGTCGACCGAGTGGGAGCCACCGTGACACACCGCCGCCGCATCCTCACGTACGCCATCGCGGTCGCCGCCGCGGCGACCGCCGGGCTGGCGCTCCCGTCCGGCGCCGTCGCCGCCGCGCCCCGCGCCGTCACGGGCGACTTCAACGGCGACGGCTACGCCGACCTCGCCGTCGGCGTCCCGCAGGGCACCGTCGGCGGCCGGGCCGAGGCCGGGTACGTGAACGTCGTCTGGGGCGGCCCGCGGGGCGTCGGCGCCCACGGAAGCATCCGCGTCACCCAGGCCACCGCCGAGGTGCCCGGGATCCCGGAAGCGGGCGACCGCTTCGGCGCGTCCGTGGCCCTGACGGACCTCAACGGCGACGGCATCGCGGAACTGCTCGTCGGGGTCCCCGGCGAGGACGTCACCGACCGCGGTACGGACGCGGGCACGGTCATCGCCGTCGCCGGCTCGGAGCGCGGGCCCGGACCCGCGTCGTCGGTGCTCAACGGGCCGTCGCCGTCGGCTGCGTACGGCAGATCGGTCGCGGCGGCCGACGTGACCGGCGACGGCAACAAGGAGATCGTGATCGGCGGCACCGACAAGGTCGTCGCCCGTGTCGCCCAGGGCGAGGACAGCATGGTCACCACGGTGGTCGCCGCCCCCATGGGCGGCCGCGCCCCCGTCCTGGCCACCGGCGACTTCGACAGCGACGGCACCGCGGACCTGGCCGTGGCGTACTGGACCGCGGGCACCCCCAACACCCAGTCCCACGTACGCCTGTTCACATGGGACGCCGAGCGGTCGGAGATGGCGAACTTCTGGAACACGGACAACGCCGGCGTGAGCGCCCTGGCCACCGGCGACTTCGACGGCGACGGCCACGACGACCTGGCGCTCGGCGAGTGCCGTGAGATCGCCGACGAGAACATCGACGACCCGTGCGGCCCCGAGGAACTCGCCGAGGGGGGCGGCATCCACATCCACTACGGAAGCTCCGCGGGCGGCTCGTTCGGCAGCCGCGCACAGACCCTCAACCAGGACACGGCGGGCGTTCCGGGCGTGGCCGAGAAGGGTGATCGCTTCGGCGCCGCCCTCGCCGTCACCGACGTCAACCGCGACGGCCGGGACGACCTGGTCGCGGGCGCTCCCGGCGAGGCCATCGGCAGCAGGGCCGGGGCGGGCGCCGCCTGGCTGCTCCGCGGCGGCGCCCGGGGCCTGCTCGACGCGAACGGCGCCGCCACGTCCACCGCGTGGAACCAGGACACGTCCGGCGTGCCGGGCGTCGCCGAGGCGGGCGACGCCTTCGGTGCGGCGGTCGCCGCGGGCGACTACAACGCCGACGACGTACCGGATGTCGCGGCCGGATCCCCGGGCGAGAACGCCTCCTTGGGCGCCGCATGGCTCCTGCCCCGCGGCTCGGCCACCGGCTCGACGGCCTTCTCGCCCCGCACGCTCGGCCTCCCGTACCTCTCCACGGCTCAGCAGTACGGCAAGCCGCTGAGCACGCCTCAAGGAGGTTCGCGTCAAGGAGGTTCGGGCGGCTGAACGGCCGGGTTCAGCCCTCCTCGGCCGTCAGCCGGCCGCGCAGGTCATCCCAGTACAGGTGCAGCATCCGCGTCAGCTCGTCCACGACGTCCAGGTCCGGATCGCCGCCGCTCTTGAACACCTCGTGCAGCACGGCGTTCGCGGCCCACACCACCATCCGCGTCGCCCGCTGCGCCCGCTCGCCGCCGGGCCCGCCCGTCAGATGCTCCACGATGTGCTGCAGCCCCTCGGCGACGAGCGTGTTGGTCGCCTCGTCGGCCCGCGCGAGTTCGGGGCTGAGGTGCCTGCCCGCCCACAGGGCTGTGCCGCCCGGCTGGGAGCGGAAGAGCTCGGCGTAGACATCGACCATCGTGCCGACCAGGTCGGTCAGTTCGCCCGCGACGGCCCGCTCGACGAGGTCGTCGATGGCGGTCTTGAAGGCCGCCAGGTACCGCTGGCCGAGCGCGTCCACGACCGCGCTCTTGTCGGGGTAGAACTGGTAGATGCTGCCGACCGGCGAGCCCGCCTCCTCGGCGATCCGCCGCATCGTCAGCGCCTCGTACCCCTCCTGCGACAGGATCCGGTCGGCGGCGGTGAGGATGGCCTCGACCCGGGCCCGGCTGCGTGCCTGCTGCGGCTGCCTCCGCAGCCGCGCCCTCGAAGCCGACTGCGAAGCCGACTGCGGCTTGCCCGTTCCCGTCACCACGTGCCCCCGGTCGTCCGAAGACGCGAACGTAGCACGCGGGGGCGTCACCCCTGCCGGACCAGCACAGCTGATCCGGCAGGTGAGCCTCTAGGGTCCTCAGTCTCTGTAGACACCGACCTCTTGGAGCGAGTAGCCCCACTGGGTGCCGCGCTCCAGCCCCTTGATCCGTACGAAACGCGCCTGGGTCGCGGCGAACCGCGCCGTGTCCAGGCCGCCGTCACCGGAGTCCGTGGACCACGCCGTCTTCCAGTTCGTGCCGTCTTCCGACAGCTCGACGCGGTACGACTTCGCGTACGCCTCCTCCCAGTCGAGGGTGACGCGCTTGACCGACTGCACGGATCCGAGGTCGATCCGCAGCCACTGGTCGTTGTTCCACTCGCTGGCCCAGCGGGTGCCCAGGTCGCCGTCCACGGCCTTGCCGGGCGCGAAGCTGACGGCCGGGTTCCACCACTCCGAGGAGGACGCCGAGGCGGCCGCGCCCGAGGCCAGGTTCTCCCCGGACTTGTACTTCTCTGCCTTGCCCCAGGTGCGGAGATAGGACTCGGCACCCGAGAAGAGATCGTCCACGACCTTCTGCCCGCCGACGATCCGGATGTCCTCGATCCAGTCCGGGACCATGCCGTAGTGCGCGCCCCCATCGGTGTTGAAGTCCCAGGTGCGTTCGCCGGTGGTCTGCTTGTCGATCACCGAGCCGCCGTCCGTGCTGCGGAAGGGGTACTTGACGGGGTTCGGGGTGTTCCCGCCCCGCGGGGCGGGCCAGCCGCCGACGCCGTTCATGTCGGTGCCGTAGCCCAGGCCGACGCCGTACTTCGCGCGCAGTGGGGCCTTCTCCTTGGCCTCCGCGCTGAAGCCCTCGGAGGCGCTCATGTACGAGGCGGCGAACCCGCCGAGCTTGTAGAGCCGCTCGGTCCAGCCCGCGTCCATCCAACTGTGCGAGGAGATGGCGCCCGGGTAGGACTCGGATTCAAGGATGTCGAATGCCTGGTCAGCCGCCTTGACGCTCATGTGGTCGAGCTCCAGCATCATGCTGCGTTTCATCATGCCGCGCACCGCGTACGCCCCCAGGTCGGTCAGCCCGCGGACGTTGCACTGCGCCCCCGAGGCGTACGCGGGGACGTCCACCCCCTTCGGCAGCCGCTTCTCGGCCTCCGGTGCCGCCGCGTTGCCGATGGGGTTGTCGTGCTGCGGGCCGCGGCAGGTCTCCGTCTTCCAGAAGGTGCCGGTCGACAGGAACTGGCCCACGTTGATGGCCGTACCGAGGGCGCCGGAGTCATAGCGCACCCCGCACAGGGCGTTGTCGAACTTGTGGCACAGGAACATGCTGCGCACACCCAGCTCGTGCAGCTCGTCCAGGCCCCGGTCGATGTCCTCCTTGCTGCACTGCGCCCGGTCCAGGACCTGCTTGCAGCCGAACGGTTCGGAGGTCTCAACTCCCAGAATGACAGCCAGTTTTCCCTGCTTGATGACCTCGCGGGCCTGTGCGCTGTCGGTGACGATCCGGAACCAGCCCTTGCCCGGACCGCCGTACATCTTGTCGATGAACGCCTGCATGTCGTACGACTTCTTGGCCTCGAGACGGATGGCGCTCATCTCGTCGCAGCCGCGGTCCTTGAAGAAGTAGACCGAGCAGATCACGCCGTTGGTGACCAGGTCGTTGACCAGCACCCGCTGCCCGCCGCGCCACGCCCGCTCGATCCCGGCGTAGTAGTTCTGCTGGTGGGTCAGCGAGTCATGGGCGGGCCAGTCCTTGAAGGTGGGCCACCCGTCGGGATCGTGCTTGCCGTCACCACCCTTGGTGATCATGTCGAAGATGGCGAGCGAGCCGTCAGGGTAGTGCTCGGGACAGTCCTTGAGCGCGTCGGCGACACCCTGCTCCGAGAACGGCTTGCCGCAGATCAGCCGACCGCCGAACCCCTCGTTGGACATGATGTGGTCATGGGCGTCGACGAAGCCCCTCACATTCCCCTGCGCGTCAGCCCCCTTGAAGGGCTCGCCCGTGACATCGACCTGAGCGTCGGGCGTGGGCCGCGCGGTCGGATCCCACCAGTCGGACTCCGCCGCGGAGCTGGGCACCGGACCCAGCACCAGGGCCATCACGGCGAGGAACAGCGACATCACCGTGAAGGATCCGAGTCTGCGGCGCGGAGGTCGAGCCATGGTCATCACTCACCTTGTTTGACATGTTCATGCAAGTTACTGGCAAGTCAAGGATTCCGACCGCCGTCCACGGAGTCAATGACCGGGAGCGATGGACTTGACGACCCATCAGTTCGAGTGACAGGGCCCGGCCGATAGAACATGAACGCCCGTTCACGTTACGGGGCAGTCACTTCACGCACAAGGCCCGGCACCGAACACTCCCGGACCAACAGAAGGAGGCCGCCCAAGTGGACGGCCTCCGGCCTGCGTTGACCTCGACACCGGCAGCCATCGCTGGGGCCGGCCGAGGGCGGATCGGCGTCAGTCGCCGTCGATGATCTGGTACAGGTAAATGATGTGGGAGTCGTCCTCCGGCATGGCGTTCACGTCATCGGACTCGGCGTCGATCCGGAAGTAGAACTCGGGGCCCTTGAAGCCCTTGAGCTCGCCCTTGTCCTGCATCTTCACCAACTTGTCGAGGAACGCGTTGACGGACGGCGTCTTGGTGCCCAGGTCCTCGGCGATCCCGCCGCCCACGACCACCTTGAGGTGGGCCGAGTCGATGAGCACGTGCTGGCCCGCCCCGGTCGCGCTGTTCGACTGGAAGTTGGGGCCCATGTCGCCGCACTCGTAGGAGCCGAGGTTGATGCCGAGGGTCGCGTCGGGGCTCTCGCCGCCCATGTCGACGGACTCGATCTTCGCGTAGGGGCCCTGGCCGTCGTGATCGCAGACCGAACCGGACGGCGGCTTCTGCCGGTCCGCGTAGTCCCAGTCGCCGACCTCGTCCGAACCCCCGTCGCCTCCACCGGTGTTGGCGCCACCGGAGCCCTCGATGTCGTCGCCCGTCTTCTCCGGGTCCGGGGTGGAGGTCTGCTTGCCGCCGCTGCCACCGGAGTTGCCGGAGCCGCCGTTGCCGGAGCCTCCGGACGGCTTCTCGGTGGCGGGCTGGGAGGCGGTCGGGGACGACTTGGAGTCGCTGCCGCTGTCGTCGCCGCCGGACGGCTCGCAGGCCGTGGTGGCCAGCGTCAGCGCGGCGGTCGCGGCCAGCAGGCCGAGCTTCCAGTTCTTACGGGTCTTCGTGCGCATTGGGGTTCCCCCGTGGGTAGAGCGTGAGCGGTGAGGGCGAGCGGCGAGGGTGCTTGATGTGTGCCGGTACCCGGTCGACGCACCGGCCGCCGCAGCAGTGCGCGGCAGGAGTGAGGTACGCGGGCCCGGATCGGTCGAGGCCCGATGGCCCCGGCCGGCGACCGGCGCCGTCAGAGAAGGTAGAAGCGGCAACGTGATGGCGTCGTCGCGCGCTGGTTTGATCACTGCCTAAACCCTGGCGGTACGTACGCGGTTCCTACAACTTTCGCGGTACGTGACACGACGAGGCCGCACAGCCGTCGGCGAGAGCCAGAGCGGAGGGACCCACTGGGCAGCGGCCGTCAGCCACAAGGAGAGGGTGCCCCCGCCGCTCCGGGGACACCCTCTCCTGTCTTCCCGCCTCCTCAGGAAGCGGGCACCGGCTTGTCCGGCGCCAGCGAGTTGCCCGGCGCGATGTTGCCGCAGTCGGACGGCGCCTTCTTGCCCGCGAAGCGGTCGTTCAGCCAGCTCAGCGCGCTGGGCACCCACGGCAGGACCGTGCCGACGTGGCTGAGCGCGTCGTACTGCCGGTACTTGATCGCGGCGTTGCCCTTGTCGCAGTACTGCCGCGCCAGCGCGCGCACGTCCCCGGCGACCATGACGCCGTCACCGGTGCCGACGCCCGGGTGGTTGCTGAAGGTGCCCTCCACGACACCGCCGTTGCCCTGCGCGATATAGCCGGGGGCGGACGGGGTGGGGGCCGAGCCGAGGTTGATCTTGTTGACCGCCTCGACGAACTCGGGCACGGAATTCGGGTCCGCATACTCCGGCTTCGCCATCTTCTTCCAGGTCAGACCCGGGTAGCGGCCCAGCGCGTCGACGATCGACGCATGCTCGACCTTGTCGTACACCTTCTTGCCGTAGTCGCTCATGTAGCGCTTGAGGTCGATGTCGTAGGAGCGGGCGACGCCGATGATGGCCATGGGGATGACGCCGGACCACACCAGGCTGCCGTCGACGTACTTGAGGTTGTGCGACGGCTTCACGAGCAGTCCGCCCTCGGCGTAGCCGACCAGCCGCTTGTCGACGTCCGGCGCGTAGTCCGGCGCGAGCGCAGCGGCCCAGTTGGTCGCGATGGCGCCGCCGGAGTAGCCGACGAGACCGAAGCGGGCGTCCTGCCTGATGCCGGTCTCCGAGGCGGAGTTGCTCGCGGCACGGATCGAGTCGAGCGTGTTGTACCCGTACTCCGGTCCGGCCGCGAAGTCGGCGGACTGCCCCTCGGTGTCCGGGATCACGACGTCGTAACCCTGCAGCAGGAGCGGCGCCACGAAGAGGGACTCGGCGTTCGCGATGACGCCGCCGAGACGGAGGTCGCCCGCGATCGCCCGGGACGGTCCGTCCTCGGGGTTCAGCGAGTCGTAGAACGACTGGTACGACACGGCCTTGCGGCCGTCGCCACTCGGGCTGCGCACCACGGTGGTCACACCGGCGGACGGACGGTTCTGCGCGTCGGTGGTGCGGTAGAGCAGTTGGATCGCCTTCACGGGCGTCGGGATGCCGACGACGTGGTACTGCAGCGTCCGCTTCTTCAGCACGTCCCCCGGCTCGAAGGAGGACAGCGGCTTGCTGCCGTCGTACGTGTAGAACGGGTCGCTCGAGGCGGCTTTCGACGACGAGCCGCCGACCGGAGCGGACGCGACCGCGGCAGCGGGAGCGGCAGTCAGGGCGAGCGCGGTGACACCTGCGGTTGCGATGTGCCGAACGGCGATTTTGTGCATGACTCCCTCGACTCGTGAAGCAGCGCACCAGGACAACTGCTGGAGCCCACCGGGGTGTTACCGGCAGGTAACGCGGAGCGCAACTTACCAACGGGTAAGGCGGGTTGCCCAGAGGTGCGGCAGAGATTGTTGAATCCTTTCGACACTGCAGGAAGATGTGCACGGACGTGGTGCAGGAGTACGCGACCGGACGAGCCACTCGTCGAGGGCGAGCGGCACAAAGGGCAACAAAGGGATGGCGCCCAGGACTTGCTCAGCCACCGGTGAGTTCACGCAGCAGGGCCGCGGCCGCCCTGCGGTGCGGGTGGGCATGCTCAAGAATCCGTCGCATGTCGGCGAGCAGTACCAGGAGTGACTCTGCCGCCTCGTCGACGTCACCCCGACGGGCCGTGGCCCGAGCCAGCTGCAGACGAGTGGCCAGGGTGTGCGGATGGTCGCGGCCCAGGACCTGAACACGCCCCTGCCATACCGGTGTGAGCCCGTCCACCGCCGCACGCCAGTCCCCCGCCTCGCCACGGAACCACGCCAGAGCCGCCTGTGTCGCCAGCAGATGGGGATCATGGACACCGCGTAAGGGATTCTCCTCGTCCAGCAGCTTTCGAAGGTCGGCGATCGCCTTGTCGAGGTCGCCGGCCCGGCCGATGGCCCACGCGAGGCTGCGGCGGGCGGCAAAGGTCTGCGGATGCTCGGCTCCGTCGATGCGCCCGCGATCCCGTACGAGGGCGGTCAGCTCCTCGACCGCCGCCCGAGGATCCCCTGACTCACCTTTGTAGTAGGCCAGTTGGTGACGGGCTGCCATCGTGTCCGGATGATCGGCCGACAGCTGACTGCGCATGTCCCTCACCAACTCGCCGAAGAGGCGTACGGCGGTGTCCAGTTGGCCTGCGACCCCATGGAAGTGAGCGCTTTGCTCACGCAGGATCAGATCGTCCACTCCCGCCGTAGTGCGTGATTCTCGAAGCATGGCGAGTGCCTCGGAAGGGCGGCCTGCGTCTCCGACCACGCGGGCCAGGGCGAAAGAAGCCCCTGCTCTGCCTTGGTCCACAGCTCGACGCAGTGCCTGGTCGGCACAGCCGAAGTGCAATTCACGGTGGGCGGCGATGCCCACCGAATACCAGCGCTCTCCGTCGCCGGCCTGCGCGAGCAGCCCCTCCCACAGGTGGCCGGGGACAGGTTCCAGGCCCGTCGCGTACTGGAGGTGGGCAAAGGGAACGAGGCCGGGTGGATCCCCCTCCCGCGTCAGCAGGCACGCCGAGGCGCGGACGCGGCTGCACGCCCACTCCAGCGCTCTGTCGAAGGTCTCGGGCGCCAGCCGATTGCCGCCCCTCTCCTCCAGGTATTCCACGTGCAGGCCCCGGGCCAGGCCGAGCGGCACCGGCCCGCGAAGGCCGGCCCGCCGGCAGTCCACAACGGCCGTGACCAGGGCCGCGCCCCGCGGGTTCCGCCCCGCGCACCAGGCTCCGCGCCACAGCTCGAGCAACTGCGGGCCACACGTCAGGGTTTCGGCGATTCCATGTGTGGCGGCGGCGCGCACGGCGTCGGCGAGGTGCCGGTCCTGGCCGTGCCTTCTGGCGCGTTCCACCTCTGCGGCCGACCAGCGACGGTCGAGGCGCATTCTGGTGGCCATCGCGAGCACGTCCCGCGCGTCCCGATGGTGGTGTCGGTCCATGCCGGTCAGCCGGTTGTCCGTTTCGGACTCGTAGTCATGAAGTGCGACGCTGTTGATGGTCGCGACGATCACCGCCGACTCGCCACTCAGTATCTGCTCCGCCAGCTCACGACTCAGCCCTCGGTGGCCAAGGAATCGGTCGACATCGTCGAGCCACAGCACGCATCTGCGATGGTCGCCGGCGGCTTGCGAGGCGATCTCCATGTCCTCGGCGTCTTTGGGCGCTATCCACGTGTGATCGGACAAGGTGGCGCGCACCGCCTCGGCGGCAGTGCGGGTGGTACCCGCGGCAGACTCACCGACCACGAGTACGAAGCGGCCGGGCCCGAGGGCTCTGCGCAGCCCGTCGTCCAGGTCGCGGGGAACGTAGGGGCAGTAGTGGCGCCTGCCGTGGCGATCGACGTGGCCCACCCGCCAGGCGGCGAGATCCGCTACGTCCATGACCAGCGGAAGCGATGGCCCGCGCGCCTCCTCCAGTCGGCCGGACCAGACCACGCGACGCTCGCGTAAGGAACGCAGACCTTCGGTGATGAGCTCCAGGGCGCCGAGAATTCCCGCTCCGACTCCGACCGCGGCGGGCCCGCTCCACCACTGTTTCGCCAGCGCGGCCCCCGTGGCCCCGCTCACCACCGCCATGAGGTGGAGCGGCCACCTCAGCCGGAACACGGCCTCCCTGGTCCGCAGCGCTACGTTCTGTCCTTGCCTCATTGCCCCTCCCCTGAGGCGCAGAATGGGCTGCGGCGTCCACCTGCGGGGAGTGTCTCACGCTCTCGAAGAACTGCGGGGTGCCGACCACGCCAAGGACCACTGCTACAGCTATGGCCACACTACTGACGGGTCATTAGGGTTCTGCCGTCAACCCCCTTCCCCCACAGGAGAGTTGGGAGAGCCGCATGACATCAGCCTTACGAAGGCGAACGGTGGCGGCGGGAGCCGCCGTCGCGGTCGCGGTACTCGCACTGCCCGGGTCCGCCGCCGCGCAGAGCGGTCACACGCCGGACAACGCCCCGCACGCGATCTCCTCGGCCCAGCCCACCGGGGCGGCCACCGGCGCCGGGAAGCACCACAAGGACCACGGGAAGCATCACAAGGACAAGCATCGGCCGGGCGGGAAGAAGCCGGGCAAGAAGACGGCCCCCGGAGAAATCCTCAGCTCGGAGCCGTCCTCGTTCCAGTACACGCCGGGCGTGCCCACCCCCACCAAGGCGTGGAAGATCACCTATCGGTCGACCTCTGCCAACGGCCGGCCCAACGCGGTCTCCGGCACCGTGATCGTCCCCGACGACGGCAGGACGACACCGCGCCCCCTCATCACTTATGCGGTCGGCACCGTCGGCCTCGGTGACAAGTGCGCACCCTCCGCCGGATTCCCTGGCGGCACCACAGCCGAGGCACCGCTCGTCAACGCCGCGCTGGTACGGGGCTACGCGGTCGTCGTCACGGACTACGAGGGCCTCGGCACGCCGGGTGACCACACCTACATGGTCGCCAAGGCGCAGGGCAGTGCGGTGCTCGACGCGGCGCGTGCGGCCCAGCGGCACCCTGAAGCCGCGCAGTACGGGGTCGACGCAACGGCGCCTGTCGGGATCATGGGCTACTCGCAGGGCGGCGGCGCGAGCGCGAAGGCCGCCGAGATGGCCGCGTCCTACGCTCCCGAACTGAAGGTCAAGGGCACGGCGAGCGGCGGTGTTCCGGCAGACCTCGCCAAGGTCGCCGACTCGCTCGAGGGCAGCGACAGCGCCGGCTATCTGCTGATGTCGGCCGTCGGCCTGAACGCCGCCGATCCAGCTCTCCACCTCGACAAGTACCTCAACGACGAGGGCCGCAAGCTCGCCGACGTGGTCCGGAACGAATGCGTCGGGACGGCCCTGGAAGCCGGGCGCGGCAAGACCATCGAGGACGTGACGACGTCCAACCCGCTGGAGCGTCGGGACTGGCAGCGGGCCATCGCCAAGCAGTTCATCGGGAGCAAGCGACCATCGGCGCCGACGTTCCTCTACCACGGGGACGCGGACGAGACGATCCCCTACGCGGTCGGGCAGAAGCTGCGGGCCGACTGGTGCGCGAAGGGCCACGCCGTGGAGTGGAAGTCCTTCGCCGGTCAGTCCCATGTCGGGACGGCGATCCAGGGCAACGGTCCGGCACTTGAGTGGCTCGGCCAGCGGTTCGCCGGCCAGCCCACATCCGGCAACTGCGGCACCTGAACCACGAGCTCCCCCGGAGACCTGAGCGGACAGGGCAGGGGCGGACTGCCCGCCGTTGGCGAGGCGTTCGGCAGCGCCCTCCAGTGGCACGGTCCTCCCCCCCCCTGGAGGAATGAGACGCCTTGGTCAGTTCACCGATGGTGTGGTGCGCCCCGACCAGCCGGGGGATTACTGGTCGGGGCTGCTTGAGGGAGCAGGAAAGCCGTCAGTCGACGACTCGCCACATATGAGGCTCGGTATCGCCCCTGCCATCGGACCCACCGGCGAACAGGGGATGGCGAGTACCGTTCTGGCTCCCGTTTTCCCGTTCGCCATCGCCGCCTTGAGACGTCACGGCGGTCATTCCTCCGAGCCGGTCTCCGGCTCAGGCGTGAGGAGAGACAAGACGTGCTGGACCAGACCGTCCGCGGACGGGTAGTTCCACAGGACGGTTACGGGCAGGCGGATGTCCAAGAGCTTTTCCAAGCGGGCGCAGACAACGGTGGTCATGACCGAGTCGAGGCCGAGATCGCTGAGCGGACGGTGTCGGTCGAGCTCGTCAGCCGGGATCTTCATCTCGCGAGCCAACCGCCCCACGATCTCCTTCTCCACCCATGCCGCCAGTTCACCGGCAGGCAGATTCCGCCAGTCCGACGCCGATCCGTCCAGCGACGTCTCCGTCGGCTGAGGCTCACCGGACCGCTCGGTCTCCGTCACCATCTGCCCACCGGGTCGCAGGGCTCCGAAGCGGGTTCCTGGCAGCCAGGCCCGCAGGCGTCCGTCCTCGTCGCTGATCGTGATGTCGACCGTGTCGGTGGCCGGGTCGACGAGCCGAATGTCGACGTAGCCCGTCTCGGGGGCTTCTCCCACCACGCGTACTTCGCGAATGTGGGCGGGCATGCGCACCATGGGTTCGCCACCGTAAATGACCGGCACCACCCCGAGTGCGGCATCCAGCAACGGGGCCCAGGTGACCTGGTCACCCGACACGGTCGGAGCATGGATCTTGGCTCGCAGGTAGCCGTCACCGGAGAGAAGCTCCTCGACGGTCCACGGCCACGCGATGCCTTCGACGCCGATCGCATCCAACCGGCCCATCACCACGGACGCGTCCGCGACCTCAAGGTGCTCCGGGGCCTGCACGATGAGCTGGCCGCCGGGGAACGGGGTGGCGTGATCGGCCATGGTGGAGGACGTGGTGTGGTTGATCCAGCTGCCGGGGCCCCCAGCGCCCGTCGGGCGGCTGGTCAGCCGCAGCGTCAGCCCGTCCCGCACAACCTGCACCTCGCGAGGGGTGGCCAGGGCGATCGGGAACTTCAGTGAGACGTCGAAGAGTGCCTTGCTGCCGCCTTGCCCTGGGGCCGCCTCCAGGAACGTGTGGATGATCGAGGACGCCGGGATGATGGAGGTGCCGTGCAGAGCATGGCCGCCGGGGAACGGGCGGCTGGCATCGTCCAGGTGGGTGTTCCAGACGCGGATGCCTGCATCGGTGGCCACGTCGACGGGCGTACCGAGCAGCGTGTGGCCTGTGACGTCGTGCTGCTGGCTGACCACCGCAGCCGTGGGCAGTTGGGCGTCCAGCCAGTGTCGACGGTGCTGCCAGGCGATCGGTGGCAGCTCCGCCAGCTGGCCGGCGGCGTGCAGGGCCGCCCAGTCCAGGACCGCACCGTGAACGTGCAGACGCCCCAAGTTGGCCAGGAAGGTGGGAAGTTCGGGTCGGTTACGGCGCAGGGTGTGACCGACATGACCGTTCTGGATCTCCAGGTGGGTGAGCGTCTCGGTGACCGAGTGCGACACCACCGGGTGGGGGGAGACTTCCAAGAAGCGGCGGTGGCCGTCCTGCACCGCGGCCTCGACAGCCTCGGTCAAACGGACCGGATTGCGCAGGTTGGCCACCCAGTAGGCGGCATCGTGCAGGCCCTCCGCGCGCGGGTCGTCAAGAGCCGTGGTGTAGAGGGGGACTTCGGGGGCGCGCGGCGACAGGTCTTGGAGCGCCTCCCGCAGCTGTGCGGTGAGGGGGTCCATGTGCGGGCTGTGGAAGGCGACGTCGGAGTTGACCTCACGGATCGGAACGCCCTGGCCACTCCAGTCGCGTATGAGCTCGTCCACTGCTGCCGCGTCACCGGACACCACCGTGGACGACGGAGACGAGGCGATCGCCGCGCATATCGCCGGGAGGTCCACGAGGCGCTGCTCCACCTCGTCGAACGGCAGGGCGACCATCGCCATGGCGCCCTGCCCGGCGACCTGGCGCAACAGTGCCGAGCGGCGGCCGCTGAGCCGGGCGCCGTCCTCGATGCTCAGCGCGCCGGCGGTCACCGCGGCGGCGAGCTCTCCCACCGAGTGGCCGATCACCGCCGACGGGCGGTGCCCGTGCGCACGCCAGACCGCTGCCAGGCCGACCTGGATCGCGAAGATCATCGACTGGGCGCGGTCGACCGCCTCGAAGTCGCCCTCCTTGATGGCCTGTCGCGGCGAGAAGCCCAGCTCCTGCTCAAAGATCGGCCCCAATTCATCGATCACCGCGCTGAACTCGGCGTTCGTGGCGAGAAGTTCCCTGCCCATGCCCGCCCAGTGCGAGCCATGGCCGGAGAAGACCCAGACCGTGCCCTGCTCCGTGCCCCTCCTGACCGGGCCCTCGACCACGTACTCGGGCAGCTCCTCGTCGCCGGCGGCCAGGGCACGCAGTCCCGCCACCAGCTCGGCCCTGTTGTTCGTCAGCACCACGGCCCGGTGGTCCAGGTGCGTGCGGCGCGCGGCGAGCGTGTGTCCCACCGCCGACAGTGGTGTACCGGGGTGCCGTTCCAGCCAGTCGGCGAGCCGCTCGGCGTACGCGGCCACTCCTGCCTTCGACCGGTACGACAGCGGGAACAGCATCGGCTCATCCGGCTCGTCGACCTCGGCCAGCTCCCTGGCGGGGACGGGCGGAGCCTCTTCCAGGACGACATGGCCGATGGTGCCGCCGTATCCGTAGCCGGACACACCGGCCCGGCGCGGATGCTCCCCTTTGGGCCACGGCTGATGCTCCGTCACCAGGCGCAGCCCCCACTCGTCCCAGGGGATGTCCGGGCTCGGCTCACTGGCCAGCACCGTGGCCGCCATTTCCGCCGCACGCAGCATCAACGTGGCCTTGATGATGCCCGCGACACCGGACGCCGGTTCGGCATGCCCGATGTTCGACTTCACCGAGCCGATCCAGCACGGCTCATCGGCCGGACGCCCCGCTCCGAAAACCGCGTGCAGTCCGGACGCCTCCACCGGATCGCCCAGCCGTGTGCCGGTCCCGTGAGCCTCGATGTAGCCCGCCGTCGCCGGATCGACGCCCGCCTGGTCCCAAGCCAGTCTGAGCAAGTCCCGCTGCGCGTCCGGGTTCGGCGCCATGATGCCGCTGGTGTAGCCGTCCTGTGCCACCGCGGAGCCCTTGATCACAGCCAGGATCTCATCGCCGTCGCGCTGTGCGTCCGAGAGCCGCTTGAGCACGAGGACACCGCAGCCCTCGGCCCTTCCGTACCCGTCGCCCTCCGCGTCGAAAGGCTTGCTTCGACCGTCCGGGGACAGTGCCCCAGCGGCCTCCAGGGTCAATGTGTAGGCGGGCGACAGAATGATGTTCACGCCGCCTGCCAGAGTCATGGACGTCTCTCCGGTCAGCAGGCTCTGGCAGGCCAAGTGCACTGCCACCAACGATGCCGAGCACGCAGAGTCGAGTACGAAACTGGGGCCGTGCAGGTCCAGAATGTGCGACACCCGGTTGGCGATCCCCGTCAACTGCGCGCCGATTCCCGTCCAAGGCTCGATGCGCGGCAGATCCTCCAGCAGACGCCGGCCGTAGTCGTCGGAGCACGTACCGATGTAGACCCCGGTGTCGGAGCCGGCCACGGAGCGAGGCGCGATGCCCGCATGCTCCAACGCCTCCCAAGACGCCTCAAGGACCAGCCGCTGCTGCGGGTCCATGAACTCGGCCTCTCGAGGCGTGATGCCGAAGAACTCAGCGTCGAACCCGTCGACGTCCCCTAGGAAGTTGCCCGGCCGCTCGGCCCGCCGCAGCGCCTCGCTGAACTCCGGACTGATCTTCGTGTACGGCCGCCAGCGATCCTCCGGCGTGGGCTCGACTGCCACCTTGCCATCAGACAGAAAACCCCAGAATGCCTCGGGAGAGTCGATCCCGCCGGGAAAGCGGCACCCGATACCGATCAGAGCAACTGCTTCTGCATTGTCCTGCACTGCCAATCCAATCTCTTCAATGGGGACGAGCAGGAACGTGGGAGTGGGAGCACGTACCCGCGGAAGGCAACCGAGCTGCCGAGCCACCGCCTGCGCGTCGAACCGCTGGCGTTGCGGCCGGCAGCGGACGACAGAGGCGGAAGGTCTCCGGAGGGTAGAGGTGCGGATCCCCCAGTGCCGACGCCGATCCATGCGACCGACCGCATGGCGAGGAAGCGTGCCGGGTGCCGCGGGTGTGCTGCCGAGACCTGAAATATCCAGCCCCCATTCCCCCACCGTGCAGTGCCAGAACAACGGCCCGAGGTGCTCCGGACGATGGTTCGCTGAGCAATCCGGAGAGCGGGACACCCATGGCATCCAGAGTTATCGCGGAAGTCTTCGGGATAGCGGCACATGGCATGTCCGGCATGCTCGCCCTTCTCTGTCGGTCTTCTTAATCCAGTTCACCCGGAAGATTCTGGATCCTGACTTGCGGCTATCGAATTAGAAGGACGCGACAAACTGCTTGGAGAACCCCTCGGGTGCTAACAAGCCAACGCACGCGAACCACTTGAAGGATGATTTCCTGTGCTGCTGCGTGCGGCAAGGCGATGCCCTCGTTCGAGCACCACTATTCGAAGTATGTGAACAACCAGGCCAAGAACCGCCAACTACCCACGGGATGACGTGTGCCACCTCTCGGCCAGGCTCGTGTGGAGTGAAGCCCACACACCCTGACCAGTCCCTTGCGTGAAACGGCGGTGAACCGCCTGCCAGGAAACCCCGAACACGGGCGGGATCTGGCGCCAGGAACAACCCTTCACGAAGACGCAGCGTTTCGGCACATCGCTCACACGAGCTCGCGGGTCGCGGCAGGTCTTGCGGAACAGTTCCTCTTCCTCGCTCTGGACCCGAGTTCTGGCCGATTCCGACAGCGGCCACAGACTGAATACGCCGTCGCTGGCGGCCGCCACGGCACCATCGGTGGCGGCTATCGCGAGCATCGGCTCGTGACGCGTAGCCAAAGAGCATGATGACCACCGATGCCCGTTCGCGGTTCCGCCCCCTCTCCATTGAGGGGGCGTGGGTGCGCGAGCCCGTCGTCCAACGCGACGAGCGTGGCAGTTTCCATGAGCGGTACCAGGAGACCGAGTTCGCCGCTGCCACCGGGGAGCCACTGCACCTCGCCCAGGCCAACTGCTCCGTCTCCCGCCACGGGGGGGCTCGTGTACCGCCCGCCACGCGGCACGAATCCGTCCAGGCTGGGCGACGGTGGAGTCCTCGACTTCAGCTGCGCGGCATGGGACCGTCACGGCCCCCGGCCTCAACGATCAACGATTGCCCCTTGGCCCCGGGCTCCTCAGCCGAGGTTCCCCAGGAGCGTGCGCGGGCAGGGGAGGGCTTGTTGGACTGGGCCGGGGTGTGCGAGGAGCGAGGAGTTGTGGCCTTGGCGAGTCGGCCGACGAAGACCGGGACCAAGAAGGCGACGACGAGGCTCACGTTGATCAGAACGAAGGTCACGGCGTCGAAGCCCTGCTCCCCAGCGGACGACGACACCAGATAGGTGAGGCCGGGTACGGCGGACGCCAGCAGCGTCACCACCAGCGGCGGGGTCCGCTGCATGCCGATCTGCAGGACGAAGAGCGGAAGGGCCACGCCGAGTACGGCGACCGAGACGATGAATGCGCCCCGCGTACCGGCCGGCCCATCGGCGGGCATGTCGCCGAACAGCAGTACCGCCAGGGCGAGCAGGTAAGTGAGATGGAAGCGATGAGCGGTGACCTGTACCGGGGAGACCTTCAGCTGTCCCAGGCGGTAGGAGAGGACGGCGATCCCGGCTGCCGAGCAGCCGGCGATCGCGGCGAGCGCCACACCGCCCACGAGGATCTGTACGGACTCGACCTGACCGACGGAGGCCATGCGGCCGGCCACGGCCAGGGCGAGGGACAGGGCCAGCATGCCGAGACCCAGCTCCGCCAGGCGGCGTACGCCAGAGGACTGCCGTATCCGGAAGCAGGCTATGGCGAGTGGCCCGATACCGGTCTCGACCGCGGTGGCCAGCGGAGCCGGGATGAGTGACAGGGACCGGTAGAAGCCCAGGAAGGTCACGGCGGTGGCCGCGTTGAGCACCAGCATCAGGCGCAGTCGCTCGCCGCGAAGCGGCTGTCGTTCACCGTTCCTCCGAAAGCGGGCCACCAGGCCGAAGACCAAGGCCGAGACGCTGAAGGCGGTGAAGGAGAGGAGGACGCTCTCACTGCCGCTGAGGTTGTCCGAGAGGAGCCCGTTGGACAGGGCCTGAAGTGCGATCGCAACGGCGACGAGCAGTGATCCGCTCATGAGACACCCGAACCATCTATTCGTTTCACTGGTTACCTCCGGCGCGGAGTTTCGCACACCCTCACGCGGCACCACAACCGGTCATCGCGATAGCCGGTGTATCCTGGCGCGGGCCAGGATCGCTGCCCGCCAGGAAGGGGACCGCCCGTGCGCGAACCGCCGCCTTCCGCCCAACTGATCGAGGCCTTCGCGAACACGCTCAACCTCGAGTACGGCACTGATGACCTGAGCACCCCCGGACACCTTGCCGACTGGCTGGTTGGGCAGGGCCTGCTCGACCGGCTCCTCGGCCTCGACGCCGGGACACACGCCCAGTACCTCCAGTTGCGCGGCGGCATCCGCGAGGAGCTGGGGGTGCACGTCGGAGTGACCCCCGTGGCCGACGCCGTCGAGGCGGCCGACGCCGTACTGCGCACTGTCCCCCTCTACGCCGGCGTCCGGTCCACCACACTCAGCCCGAACCCCGATCTCGTGCCGGAACACCGGCCGCTCGCCGCCCTCGCCGCCGCCTGGATGGAGCTGCGCGTGACCGGCGACGTCCTGCGCCTGAAGCGCTGTGCGGAGCACACCTGCGAGCTGGTCTTCTGGGATCTGTCGAAGAACCGGAGCCGCAGGTGGTGCTCCATGCGCGTGTGCGGCAACCGGGCCAAGTCCCGCGCCTACGCCGCCCGGCAGGCCGCCGACTGAGCGGCGAGCCCCGGAACGCCCGGACGGCGCCGGACAGTTGACCGCGCCGGAGACCGGACACCCCGTCGACGGGGAGCAAACAGAGATGGGGACCGGAAGGGAGCCAGCTCCCTTCCACCGCCCCCAGAGCAACAAAAAGAGGCCGCCCTCACGGACGGCCTCCGGCCTGCGGTTCTCACCGACATCTCTGTCGGGACGACAGGATTTGAACCTGCGACCCCTTGACCCCCCGTACGCGCAACTTCACGCCCGAAGCGAACACTTCGGATTCACCGGGCGCAGCACGCAACCACACGCTGAGGTAGGCGCAGGCAACTGCGCTGTGGAGCTTCCTCCTTGCCCGGTGCCCACCTGGCTCCACCCCCTGACCGCCATGTCGACCAACACCCTCACCCGCGGCCCGAGCTACTACAGCGTTGCCGCTTCAGCGCGAGGAAGGCTTTGGCCGCTGCCGTCATGCAGTTCGGCCTGTATCGGGATCTACGAAGGATCCGCCATGCCGTAGGCGCGCGTCGCCACGCTCAGCCGACGCCCGCGCCGCAATCAGGCCCGAGGACTGCCTTAAAGCTTGCGTATGCCCCGATGTGACCCGTGTGCCGCATTCATCCCGCGTGCCGGGCCATCCACTCCTCGACGTCGGTCGCCGACCGCGGCAGGCCCCCCGACAGGTTCTCGTGGCCGTCGGAGGTGACGAGCAGGTCGTCCTCGATCCGGACGCCGATGCCGCGCCATTCGACGGGCACGGTGAGGTCGTCCGGCTGGAAGTACAGGCCGGGCTCGACAGTGAGCACCATGCCCGGTTCGAGCACCGCGTCGACGTATTCCTCGTTCCGGGCCTGCGCGCAGTCGTGGACGTCCAGGCCGAGCATGTGGCCGGTGCCCGCCATCGTGAAGCGGCGCTGGAGGCCGAGCTCGTACGCGCGCTCCGCCGGGCCCTCGATGAAGCCCCACTCGACGAGCCGGGTCGCCAGGTGGCGCTGGGACGCCTCGTGGAAGTCCCGGTACGCGGCGCCGGGCTTCACGGCGGCCATCCCCGCTTCCTGAGCCTCGTACACGGCGTCGTAGACCGTGCGTTGCAGGGGCGTGAAGGTGCCACTGATCGGGAGCGTGCGCGTGACGTCGGCGGTGTACAGAGTGTGTGTCTCCACGCCCGCGTCGAGCAGGAGCAGCTCTCCGGGGCGCACCGGGCCGTCGTTGTCGGTCCAGTGCATGATCGTGGCGTGCTCGCCCGCGGCGCAGATGGAGCCGTAGCCCACGGCGTTGCCCTCAAGGCGGGCGCGGCGGAAGAAGGTTCCCTCGATCCACCGCTCGGACGAGGCGATCGCCTTCGAGAGCTCGCCGACGACATCGGTGAACCCGCGCACCGTGGAGTCCACGGCCTTGCGCAGCTCACCGATCTCCCAGTCGTCCTTGACGGCGCGCAGATCGCTGAGCACCTCTTCCAGTTCGGCGTCGCGGCTCTCGTCGGTGGTGACGGCGGCCTCCAGAGCCGGGTCGATGCCACGCACGATCCGGGTGGGGGTGCCGGAGGCCAGGGCAGCGGAGGCGGCCAGGTCGTCGGCCGCCGCGCGGACGTCGCGGCAGGCGAGGCCGAGCACACGCTCCGACTCGGCGAGGGAGCGGCGCCGGCCCATCCACAGTTCCGCGTGTGGGCCGGTCCAGAACTCGTCGTTGTCCCTGCTGTCGCGCGGCAGTTGGTAGCAGTAGGCGTCGTGGCCGCCGTCCATGCGGGGTTCGAGGACGAGAGCACCGTCCCGGGCCTGGTCCCCGGTCATGTGCACATAGCCCGAGTACGCCCGGAACGGGTACGTGTCGTCGTTCGACCGGACCTTGAGGTTCCCTGAGGGGACCACGAGGCGCTCGCCCGGGAAGCGGGCGGAGAGCGCGGCGCGGCGCTCGGCCGCGTACGGGGCCTGCTCGTCGAGGGTCAGGTCGTGCCGCTCGGTGTCCTCCCACCCTGTCCGCATCAGGGCGGACAGTTCCGCGGATATCCCTGAGTAGAGACCATTCTTCCTGCCCTTCGCCACGGCGTGCTCCTTCTTCTGAAGAGACCTCTGCAAGACCTCCGGACGGGCTTCTCAGCGGAAGGTAGCCGCCGCCGCGCACGCTCAGCGCCAAAGAGTGCCACTGGCACAGATCAGCCACTCTCCTGACCGGAGGCGTCGATAATGCGGCGTATGACCCCTGCGAAACTCGGCGAGGCGCTCCGGCTCCTGGGCATCGATCACACGGCGGCCCAGGTCTATCTGGCTCTCCTTGACGTCGGACCCGCCCCCCTGGACGCGATCGCGCGAGCGGCCGGTCTTGACGGTGCGGAACTCACCGAGGCGTACGACACACTGGTCGGCGCCGGTCTGGCCAGTGCCGCCGAGGGCGGCAGGGACGTGGTCGCCCCGGTGCCGCCGGCCGCGGGCCTGGAGATCCTCGCCCGGCACCGGGCAGCCGAGGTCGAGGAGTCGCGCATCGCCGTCGGGGGCGCGTTCGAGTCGTTCAGGCGGCAGCGGCTCGCCGCGTACAACGACGACCTCGTCGAGGTCGTCACCGGCGACGCCGTCGGCCCGAGGATCCGGCAGGCATGGGCGAGCGCCCGCACACAGATCCGACAGCTCGAGTCACCCCCGTATGTCACCCAGCCCGGCACCACGGACGACGCGCTGGCCACGCTCGCGCGCGGGATGACACAGCGCGTCGTGTACTCGAGGGCCTCCCTGGAATACCCGGGCCATCTCAAGGAGGCCATCGAACCGTGCGTCAACGCCGGCGAACAGGCCCGGGTCCTGCCGTCGGTGCCGGTCAAACTCGTGATCATCGACGAGGCGTACGCACTCGTGTCGCTGTCGATCAAGGAAGCCGACGTGCACAACACCATGCTGGTCGTGCAGCCGTGCGGCCTGCTCTCCGCGCTCATGGCGCTGTTCGAGCAGTCCTGGCAGAACGCCCTGCCGTTCCACGGCACCACCGCAAGCCCCGGTGGCCTGCCACCGGCCGACCGTCGTCTGCTGTGGCTCCTCGCGGGTGGCGCGAGCGACGACGCCATCGCCCGCGAGCTGGGCATCAGCCGCCGCACCCTCTTCCGCCGCCTGCAGATCCTGATGGCCCGCCTCGGCGCCGCGAACCGCTTCCAGATGGCCCTGCAGGCCCAACGCAGCGGGTGGCTATGACGCACACGCTGCCGGATGGATACACAATGCCCCATTGCCTGCCGCCAGCCGACCCGAACGGGCCGGAGATGCCGCTCAGTTGCAGCCATCCCGAGTTCAATATGCGTCGGCCGTGCGGGCCTCCGGCCTGCGGTCCTCACCGACATCTCTGTCGGGACGACAGGATTTGAACCTGCGACCCCTAGACCCCCAGTCGCCCGTCAAACGTGCTGCCACGTCCGGCGCATTCTGATGTCACGGACGGCCGTCACACTGAGCCCGTGCTTCACAGCGGCTTGTCGAGCTGTCAGGGGCGTCGAGCGGATCTCGCGCACCTCTCCCTCGGTCACTTTGTGATTCCAGTGGAGTTCTCCCGCGAACGCTCCTTGAGCCGCGTACCGCCTCACCTCCTGCTGAAAGGTGCTGACGTACATGTGGCCCGGGTTCAGACAGTTGTCATGGGTGCACAGCCGGGCGAGGACCTGCCCGGATCCCATCGGGCCGTGGTGCTGGATCCACACGGCACGGCCCAGCCGGGCCACCGTGCCGTTCACACATACGCGGAGGGAAGCGAACGCCCGAGCCGGCTCGAAGAGCAGACACCCGCCGGGCGTCGGCATGAGCTGCTCGGCCAATTACTCAAGAAGTGCCGTGCGACCATCGAGAGACCCCGCGATCACCACGGAGTGGTCCGGTTTCACGCACATCCGGTGCTCGCCCCCCGCACCTGAGCAGGGAGCACCGCACTGCCCAACGTCCTGATGTACAGCTCGCGGCGCACGGTGACGGTCCGGCCCTGCCACCTCATCGTGGGCGAGCCGTTCCTGCAGGAACCACTCCACAGCAGGTGCTCGCCCGCCTCGGCCGGCATGCAGCTCGCCTTGCGGAGCAGAGGATCTGAGGAGTCTGCGTACACGTGGATCAGAGTGGCACCCGCACCCGCACCCGCTCAACGGCTGACTGACATCCCGCCCGTGTGCACGGATTCCCTGCGGGCGGCCGGCTGCACGGCGCCGGACACCGGCGATCGCGGCTTAACGGGTCCATCGGACGGAGGCGCTGCGGGTGCCTCGGCAGCGATGAACCGTGAAGGTGAGACAGAGGCACTCGGCCCCCGGACGAACAAGCCGGACGGCGACCGGACGGCGAGAGGGACGAACGAGAGAAAGGGGCCTCATGGCGCTCTCCCCGTACTCGATCCGCGCCAGGGTCCGTAGAGCCGCGTTCGTCCTGCTCACCGGGGCGGCGCTGCTGGGCATGGCCCCCGCGGAAGCCGCGACGAGCACCTCCCTACCGGCGGCCACGGCCCGGTGCACCGCCGACACCGGGCCATACCAGCGGCAGTTGGAGGGGTTCTTGCGGCTGCGCGTGGACGGAGTGCAGTCGGACGCGGACTGCGAGGCGATCCGTCGGTTCCAACAGCGCCAGGGGGTGCGTCCGGCCGACGGGACGGCGAACCTGTGGACGTACCGCATGATGCTCGTCGTCCAGGCCGGACGGAACCCGAACCGCGCCGGGCACTGCCCCGTGCGTCCGCGCCGGGTGACGTGTGTGGACATGGACCGCCAGCTCCTGTGGGTGCAGACCGGCCGCCGCGTGGACTTCGGGCCTGTGCCCGTGCGCACCGGACGCGATGGGCAGGAGACCCGCCACGGCTGGCACACCGTGTACTGGCGCCACCGCGACCACTACTCGAACCTCTTCCACCATGCGCCGATGCCGTACGCCCAGTTCTTCGACCGAGGGCAGGCACTGCACGGCTCGCCCCACGATCTGTACAACGGTGGCGGCTCGGCGGGCTGCATCAATCTGCGGGTCCCCGACGCGGAGCGGCTGTGGCAGTTGCTCAAGGTGGGCGACCTGGTCTACGTGTGGGGAGCCAAGCCGGGCACCCTGGGCTGACACGCGGTACGGCCGGGCGTGGCATCTGGGATGCCCGCGCCCGGCCGTACCGTACGGCTGTCGGGTCCGGTCAGCCCTTCTTCCCGTGCTCTCCACGCCGGTTGGCGAGCTTCACGGTGACGCCCTTGGGGGCGTTGCGGGCGGTGACCTGGTAGGGCCCGGTGACCGGGCGTGAGGGCAGTGCATAGCCCTCCGGCACGGCGGTCTCCTGGAGGTAGTACGCACCGAGCGGAAGGCCCGCGAAGGCACAGCGGCCCGTCCTGTCGGTGGCGCAGCCTCGGCCGACGGCGGTGTCGGGGCGGGCGCCCGAAGTCTGCGGGCCGGGGCGGCCGTTGGTCTCACGCCAGAGCCGGAACACGGCTCCGGCCAGCGGCCGGCCGCTCTTCTTGTCGGTCTTGGCCACGGCGATGGAACCCTTGGGAGCACGGTGCCGGGTGTCCTTGGCGGTCACCGAGACGCCCTTGTCGGCGTTGTCCTTGGTCAGGGCGAGCGGGCCGAAGACGGCGGGCGACGGCAGGTCGTAACCGGCCGGGGCCTTGACCTCCTGCCAGTAGTACGTGCCGAAGGGCACGGTCTGCTCGCAGACTCCGGAGCCCGCCGTGGTGCACGGGGCGTCCCTGGGAACGTCGGGGTCGGTGCCCGAAGTCTGCAGGCCCGGGCGACCGTTGGCCTCGATCCACAGTTGGAAGACGCCCCCGCCGAGCGGCCGTCCGGTCTCCTTGTCCGTCTTGAGGACGCGGACCTCACCAAAGGCGGGGCCTCGTTCCTTCGCGTTGGTGGCGGTCACCGAGACACCCGCGTCGGCGTTGCCCTTGGTGAGGGTGATCGGGCCCAGGACACCGGGGTTGGGCGGGACGTAGCCGGGCGGGGCCTGGACCTCGCGCCAGTAGTAGGCGCCCAGCGGCACCGTCTGGACGCATTCGCCCGCCGCCTCGGTGGTGCAGGCGGCGCCGATGAGGGTGTCCGGCTTGGCGCCACCCATCTGGAGACCGGTCTGCCCGTTGGTCTCCTGCCACAGCTCGAAGATGGCCCCGGCGATCGGGTCGCCGGAGTCCTTGTCGGTCTTGAGGACCTTCACCTCCCCCTCGGTGGGTGCGACGGCGCAGTCGGGCAGGTCCCCCTCAAAGGGGTAGTTGTGGAACTCCTGGCCGCCGCCGCCCGAGGCCGAGCTGGTGTGGGTGAGCGAACCGGTGGTGAAGAAGCGCCCGTTCATGCCCGGCAGGCTCACCGTCGTCGTCGACGCCTGGTCACCGATCAGGACGCTGCCCTGGAACTGCCCGGTGCCCTTGAACTCGACGGACGTCGCGTCCGGGAAGTTCCACAAGAGGCGGCTGCGCATCTGGTTGAGCTGGCTGGAGTCGTCGATGGTGCCGCTGTAGGTGTTGATGACGCGGCGGGTGCCCAGGACGTTCACCAGGACGGTGGCGTCGGCCGGGATGTTCGCGAAGCGGACGCCCTCCTGCCCGCCGCTCGCGCTCTGCAGGTCGAAGTCGACGTTGAAGACCTGGATCTTCGAGGTGCCGTCACCGGTGAAGAGCGTCTCGCCGCCCGCGTGCACCGCGGTTCCCGTGGGCGGGCGGGTGCTGCTGCCGCCGGTGGGGTGGGCGTAGCACCGGCTGGCCTCGGTGAGCTGGTTGCGCAGCGGGATGTACGGGGTGGCCGCGTTCGGGTCCCGGACGTTCTGCTGGGCGACGATGGTGCCGCGGTCCGTGCCCGCGTGCCGCACGACTCCCTCGTCGGCGAGAAGGCGCTGCCCACTGGCGACGGTCACATCGCCACCGGTGGTGAGCCAGTCGGAGCCCACCGGCGGGGCGACGCGCGAACCGACGCCCGCCTCACCGATGTTGTAGATGCCGCTGACTCCCGCTCCCTTCTGCTGGTCGAAGTCACCGAGCACCACGACCCGCCCCTCGGCCTCAGCCGCTTTCTCCCGGACCCGGAAGTCCCCGCCGACGTACACGTTGATGGCGTTGTCGCGGTACTGGATCGACCCGTTGTTGATGGGTGGATAGTCGCCGGACGGACAGTTGCCCGGCACGCACGGCCCGAGCCCGCCGGGCAGCGGCTTCGCGGCCAGCGCCGCCCCGGACACGGTCGCGGACGCAGTCGCAGTCGCAGTCGCAGTCGCGGACGCGGTCGCGGCGGGTGCCGGCGAGGCAGCCGTGGCACCCAGGACCGCCACCACCAGCAGCGCTGCGCGCAGGCGAGGACGCGCGGTCGGGCCGAGCGGTCTCGGCCCGGCAGTGAGCAAGAGACGGAACACGGGGACAACCAGCTCCTCAGGCAGTGTGATGATCCCCCTCGCCTCAGATTCACACGTCGGCACCCACCCCTTCCCCGGTCGTCCCGATGTCGTGCGCAACCCCACCCCAAAGGAGCAGGAGAGGGCTCGCGGGTCGGGACCACGTCATCAGGGGCGCCCGTCGAGAGGAGCTCCACCGGTACGCCCCCTCAACCGACGCGCCCCACCCGTCAGAACCTCAGAACCTGTCCGTGAACTGATTGTTCGGGAGCCTTGTGACGGCTGGTATCCCGTCAAGACGGACTGTCCCGCATGGAGTTGATCGCACGGGGGCGGGACGCTGACGTGACGGGGGTGGGCGGTGCGGCGGGGTGGCGTGAGGCCCAGGCGGTGAGGCCGGTGAGCATGGTGTAGAGCTCGCGCGCCTCGTCGGTGGCGGTGTACTCGACCTTGGGCGGCACCGTGGGATACACGGTGCGGGTCAGCAATCCGTTCTCTTCCAGGTCGCGCAGTGTCAGCGTGAGGATCCGGCGGCTGATCCCGTTCAGCGCCCGCTCGAGTTCACCGAATCGGACAGGCCCGCGCGTGATTTCGCTCAGGACGCCGAGCGTCCATTTCCCGCTCACCTTGCCGAGCACGTCGAGAACGGTGCAGACCTCGCGGCCGGCGGCTTCCTCGGCCGTGCATGCGTTCCTACGTGACATAAATGTGCCTACTTCCGTTGTGCGACGTGCTCTTTGAGGATGGGGTGCGGGCACGCCAGTGCCTCCGCGTGAGACGGCCTGGGCCGTTCGCGCCGATCCACATGCTCAGTAAGAGGCGAGGTACGACTGGTGAACAACGACCACGGAACGGCGGAACTTCCCGTTCAGGTAGCGCTCGACGCCACGGTGCGGGAACTGTTCGACGGGCGGAACTTCGCCGTGGTGGCGACGCTCAACCCCGATGGCGGCCCACAGACCTCCGTCGTCTGGGTCGGGCTCCGGGGCGGCTCCGTGGTCTTCTCCACGACCGCGGGGCGGAAGAAGGCACGGAACCTCGCCCGGGATCCGCGGATCAGCCTGACGGTCTACGACCGTGCGAATCCCTACCGGTCAGTGGAAATCCGGGGAACCGCCGAGCTGTTGCCGGACCCGGACAAGGTGCTGCCGCGCGAACTGTCCCAGCGGTATCTCGGCGAGGACCCGCCGGCGGAGCCGGCCGACATCAGCAGGCTGATCGTGCGGATCACCGCGCAGAAGGTCATCGCGATATCCCTCTAGACCGTGGCAGCGGTGGTCCGCGACGGGGACGCACGGCGGGTTCGCCAGGACGAGCCGCATCCGGGGCCACTGCGGAGACGCTCCGGACACCCGGGCGTCCATTGCCTGTCCGGATCCGGGTCAGGGTCCGCATCCGGATCCGGGTCAGGGGCGGCGGGCAGTGGCATGAGGCGGAGATCCACACGCGCGTGCAGCATCCGAGCGGCGAGGTGGTTCAGGTGCCTGTGACCTTGGCGGTGCGGCGGTGCGGCGGTGAGCCCGCTGCCCCTGGTGCGGGGCACCAGGGGCAGCGGTACTTCTCAGCGTGATGTCAACGACGCCGCCGATGTCAGCGGTAGTAGATGGTCATGATGGTCTTGCTGTCGTCGCACCACACCTCGTTGAACCCGTTGGCCTTGGCGTTCGGGAGCTCCGAGGCTTCGCACGCCGCCTTGGACGGGTACGCCTCGGCGCCCTGGAGTACCCAGCCCGCGCCGGGGGGACCTGCGGCGAAGGCGGAGGTGCTGGTGAACGGAACAGCAACCGCCGCTGCCCCCACAGCGAGACCGATGCCTATGCGAGTACGCCACGACTTCACAGATGTCTCCTTGCTTGTCATCCCGCTCTGAGTTGGTCACGCCCAGAGAGCGGGCCGAACCGATCTCCCCCACCGTGATGCGTCGGGCCTCACGCCTCCAGAGCCCGAGGGGCAGCCCCTTGGAAGCGAAAGGGCACGCAACAGTGTCCCGGCGCGAACCAACCGATCGACCTCGATGGCCTTCTGCACGAACTGACCGCGGCCATGGAACTGGACCGGCCCGCACGAGCCGACGGCGTGTGGCAGTCCGGACAGCACCAGTCGGCCCCCGGGCGCGTGCGGGCCCGAATGCGGATCACCCCGCCGACCACGGCCACCTCGTCCACCACCACCGCACCCAGGCCCCATCCGCACCCCTCTCCCACCGCCCCCAGAACAACAAGAAGAGGCCGCCCTCACGGGACGGGCCCCCTGCCTGTGGTTTTCACCGACATCTCTGTCGGGACGACAGGATTTGAACCTGCGCCCCCTTGACCCACAGCCGTGAGCTCCCTCTCCCGTTCACTCTCTGGCACACCGTTGCATCACCATTGCGGTATATAGCCGTCCGCACGGCGCTGTACCCACAACTCCGCGCCGGATTCGCGCACTTCGGATTCACCGAGAGCAACGCGCACCTATACCCTGCCGTAAGGCTCCAGATCGCGACCCGCCTTGGTCATCCGCACCAGCGGGGCATCCCACCGTCGGAGAATCGGAGAAGGCGAGACGCACCGCCGACGTCTTCGGGGCGACCATTCCGCCCGACGCCCTGACCAGACCGGTATCGATCTCCTTCCAGCCGCCGCCCGTCCGGCCCCGGACCGGGCGCAGGTATTCCCGCGCCTCCAGGTTCCCGTCTGCGGTGGCATAGGCGTCGCTGGACTCACCGCGCAGTGATCTCACCTCTACCTGCTCACCGGTCCGCTTCGCCGTGGCAATGGCGGCCTCCGCCTCCAACCGGCCGCCACTGTCGGCCTTCTGGGCCGACGTCGTCGCCCCCCTCTGGCCTGTACCTGGCCGGTGGCGGCGGCACGCGCGCCAGCCGTGGCACCGGGACCAGCAGGCCCACGCAGACCCAGAAGCAGGGGCGGCTCATGCGCGTCCCCCTCGGCGCCCCCGCCAAGCAGTGGCAGGCCCCTGATTCCACGACCTGACCGTCGCCGGTGGGCGACGGCACCGACGCCGACACCTGGACCACACTCCAGCAACTCACCGAACACCTCCAGAGCGCCACAGAAGACTCCTCGCCCACCCAAGACGCACGCCAATCCGGATGACTCGCCCTGCTCCACAGAGCATCAACTGGGCTTGCCTTCCAGGAAATCGTGAAGTGCGCGGCTCGGACCTCAATCGCCGCGCCCGGCTTGCGAGCTCACTCGCACAGAGCCTCGGAGGGGTCCTCTGCCCGCCTCGAACCGAGGATCAGCGACGGCAGAACAAGAGCCGGCTCGCACAGCATGTGCTGTGC